>JAGAPO010000046.1 GCA_017623215.1 Lachnospiraceae bacterium
CAGGCCCTGACTGCCTTTAATACCGGCATTCCAAACGAAATACTCGGAACAAAATGTCCGTCCATAACGTCAAAATGAAGGTAGGTTGCCCCTGCCTTCTCCACTCTCTCTATCTCTTGTGCAAGTTTTCCAAAATCTGCTGCTAAAATTGACGGTGATAATATATACATGTCTGTCAGTCTCCATTCTCGCTCAGTAACGTTTTTTCTGTTTCAGTTCCTCATACAAAAGCCGATAGTTCTCGTATCGTTCCTTATCAATCTTTCCCTCTGCCAGCGCCTGCTTAACCGCGCAGTCCGGCTCTCCGATATGCACGCAGCCTCCGCCGAACCGGCATTCGTCCGCATATTCCGTGAATTCAGGAAAATACTCCTTTAACTCCTCTTTCTCCATATCAGGGATGTAGAATGAGGAGAATCCGGGGGTGTCCATCAGGAAGGTATCCTTCTCCACGTATATCAACTCCGTGTGCCTGGTCGTATGCTTTCCGCGCCGAATCTTGTCGCTTACACTTCCGGTCTCCATCTCCGCCTCCGGATGAATCCGATTGGTGAGCGTGGACTTACCGACTCCCGACGGACCGGCAAGCACCGTGGTCTTTCCCGTAAGACGCTTCCGAATCTCTTCTGCTCCCTCACCCGCAAGCAGACTTGTGACGCAGACATCGTAGCCCGCCGATTCATAGGCAAGCTTCATGCTCTGCGCCTCCTCTTCATTCAAATCCTGCTTGTTGATGCAGATAACCGTATCAATCCCTTCCCGCTCCATCATAACCAAAAACCGATCTAACAGATTCCGGTTCGGCTGCGGATCCGCGGCCGCAAATACTACGACCGCCTGATCGATATTCGCCGCCGCCGGGCGAATCAGCGCGTTCCTGCGTTCCAGAATCCGGACAATATTGCCCGTCTTTTTTTCCTCGTCCAGAACCGTCAGTTCCACATTATCGCCCACAAGCGGCTTTTCATTGCGGCTGCGGAAGACCCCTTTGGCCTTGCATTCCACCTCGCCGAGGCCCTCCGCATATACATAATAAAATCCTGCAATTCCTTTTATAATCTTTCCCTGCATCTATCCTTTATCCGCCATCCTGATTCTTCATTTCTGCCGGCCTCCGCGAATGGGAGCCGCCGACCATTTTCACTATTGTTCCTGGAATGAGATATACCACTGATTATCGCTGTACAGAACATCATTCACGTACATCCGGATCGTTCCGCTTCCCTCCGTGATTGCCGGATTGTCGTCCGAATTGAAGGTCAGCGTCAGCGGGAAATTCGAATATCCAAGCGTCTTATTGTACAGCATGGTCTGCTCTCCGTTCTGTTCGAGCTCCAGATAGATCTCTCCGGTATCAGCCGGGTCTGTGAACGGATTGTCGGTAATCGTAACCGTTCCCGCATATACCGGTATCTCCTGTATCGGCGGTTCGGTCGTCTCTTCCTGAGTCGGCTCCGTTGTATTCTCTTTAGTCGGCTCCTCTCCCTTACTTACCGTAATGGATACGGACGAACCGGTTGCCACGCTCTCACCGGCACTTGTACCCTGAGCGATAACCTCTCCCTCCGGCTTTGCGGAATATTCACGCTTCACCTCACCCAGATACAGTCCCTGTGCTTCCAGCTTCTCCTTTGCCGTCTCCTCGGTGGATCCGGTTCCGGTTAACTTAGGAACGATCGTCGTAGTCTCGGAAGGTCCGTCGCTTACAATCAGGGTAACGGTATCTCCCTTCTTCATCAGGCTTCCTTCCTCCGGTTCGGTTCTGATGACACGATCCTTTTCCAGCTCATTGCTGTACTCATACACTACTCTTACTTTCAGGCCGTCTTCTTCCTCGAGCTGGGTCTTCGCGTAATTCACTTCCAGGTTTCTGACATTGCGAAGAGCAACCGGCTCCGGCCCTGCGCTTAACGTGAGCGTAATCGTGGAATTCGATGCAATCTTCGTTCCCGGCTCCGGATACTGTGCCAATACCCTGTCGATCTCAATCTCGTCCGAATATTCCTCCGGCGCGTATATAATGTCAAAATCCTCGGAAATCAGCTTCAGCGTACGCTCCGCGTCTTCCTTGGTCAGCTTTAATACACTTTCAACCTTAACCAGCTGATCCTTCTTATCGGTCGCATCCTCCGACGTCGGTTCCGTCGAGCTCGCCTCCGTTGTAACAGAAGGCTGGGTCGTAGTCTGTTCATTATCCCTGCCTCCGAACAGGCCAAAGAAACGCACCACAAGATACAGAATTACAATTCCGAGAATAATCGCAAAGCTGATCGTTACGCCGAGCAGTACCTTTTCAACCTTGGAATCCACACTGTCCAGATCCTCTTCATCCTCTAACACCGCGTTCTTCGGATTCTGACGCTTCTTTCTTCCTGTATCTCCCTGATAGACCGGAGCCGTGTGTGTCTCTTCCCCATGGTTTGCGGACTGCTGACCCACTCTCGCTTTATTAATGTCTCTGACATCATCCGCACTTAAACTGATCGTCGGCGAATCCGGCACCACATTGGATGCAAGCTTTACGAAATCCCCTCCCGGGTTCGCAATGGAACGCTTCAGATCGGCAATCAGCTCAGATGCCGATAAATAACGGCGCTCCGGCTTCTTCTGCATACATTTCTGCACAATCTTATCGACGGATACCGGAACCTCCGGATTAATCTCCCTGACCGGAACCGCCTCTCCCTGAATATGCAGGAGCGCGACCGACACGGTGTTATCGCCCGCGAACGGTACCTTTCCGCAAAGCATCTCATACATGGTTACACCGAGTGAGTAGATGTCGCTGCGCTCATCGCTGTAGCCGCCTCTCGCCTGCTCCGGAGACAGATAATGCACGGACCCCATCGCGTTCGAGGTCAGGGTATTCGAAGTCGCCGCCTTCGCAATTCCGAAATCCGTCACCTTCACCTTACCGTCTCTGGAAATAATAATATTCTGCGGCTTGATGTCTCTGTGAATAATATGTGCGTCGTGCGCCGCTTCCATACCGAGCGCAATCTGAATCGCAATTCCAACCGCTTCCTTTACCTCGAGTCTGCCCTTGCGCTCGATAAATTTCTTAAGGGTTATCCCCTCCACAAGCTCCATTACAATGTAGTACAGGCCATTGTCCTCTCCGACATCGTACACATTCACGATATTCGGATGAGAAAGCCCAGCCACCGACTGCGCCTCCGCGCGGAACTTTGCCACGAAGCTTTTGTCATTGGAATACTCCGAGCGTAAAATCTTAATTGCTACATACCGGTTCAGACGATGACATTTTGCTTTATACACGTCTGCCATTCCACCGGACCCGACTTTATCAATAATCTCGTATCTGTCACTGATAAACATTCCAGGTTTAATCATCTTGTTTCACCTCTCTCATAAACTAATGGACTACAGTTTCACGATTACTATCGCAATATTATCCCTTCCGCCGTTCTCGTTCGCTCTGTCAATGAGCACATCCACAGCGCCTTGTATATCATCCGAATGTGCGGTTACAATCCTCTTTATCTCTTCATCCTCAACCATATTGGAAAGGCCGTCGGAGCAGAGCAGCAGAATACTTCCCGGTCTTCCTGTAAGCTCAAAAAAATCGGGAATCACATTCTTCGTCACTCCGAGTGCTCTTGTTATCACATTCTTATTCGGGTGAAATCTGGCTTCCCGCCTGTCGATCTCCCCGTTCCGGACCATCTCTTCCACAAGGGAGTGATCAACGGTTATCTGGCTGATGTCTCCATCCTCAATTAAATACAGCCTGCTGTCTCCGATATTGGCCGCGTATACGGTATTATCACACACCGTGCACACCACAAAGGTTGTGCCCATACCTGACAGGCTCTCATCCTCCGCCGCTTTTTCCCGCAGCAGATAATTCGTCTCCGAAATTGCCTTTTCAATTCTTCCAATCACGGTTCTCTCAGGGCTCTCGCTTACCTTCTGCACAAACGTCTCGACACAGAACTTTGACGCGAACTCTCCCGCATTGTGTCCGCCCATTCCGTCCGCAACCACGAACAGGTTGGGAAGTTCTCCCACCGCGTCCGTACTGCTGAATACATAATCCTGATTCACCGCGCGTTTTCTTCCGATATCTGTTCTGGAACATGCATCCATTCGATTCATTCACCCCCTTCTCTTTTGTTCGTATCCATATAGCGTTTTCTCAGCTGTCCGCAGGCAGCGTCAATATCACTGCCCATTTCTCTTCTTATTGTAACGGTAATCTGATTTTTTTCAAGTACATTCTTGAAATTTTGTATATTTTTTCCGTCAGGACGCGTAAATGCGCGCTCCCTTACCGGATTCACCGGTATCAGATTCACATGACAGTTCTTTCCCTTCAGCAAAGAAGCAAGCTCCTTTGCCTGTGCCGTCCCGTCGTTGACTCCGTGCGTCAGGCTGTATTCAAACGTCAGCCTTCTGCCCGTCTTCTGATAATAATGGTCGCATGCCGCAAGGACATCCTTCAGGGCATATTTGTTGGCAACCGGCATCAGCTGCCTTCTGACCTCATCATTCGGGGCATGCATGGAAAGCGCCAGCGTAATGGTCAGCTTCTCATCAGCAAGGCGTTCTATCTTCTCTACCAGCCCACAGGTGGATACCGTTATATTTCTCTGGCTGATATGTAAGCCCTTCTCGCTCGAAAGAATCCGGATAAATGCCGTCAGGTTCTCATAATTATCAAGCGGTTCTCCGGTTCCCATTACAACCACGTTCGAGACGCGCTCCCCGGTCAGCCGTTCAATCTGATAGACCTGCTCAAGCATCTCTGATGCGGTGAGATTGCGCTCCAGACCGCCAAGCGTGGACGCGCAGAACCGGCAGCCCATCCGGCAGCCTACCTGGGATGAGATGCACACGGAGTTCCCGTGATGATACCGCATCAGAACGCTTTCAATGACACGCTCGTCATACAACTCAAACAGGTATTTGCACGTGCCGTCAAGCTTTGACTCCATCTTTGCCGCTTCCCTTAAGGTCATGATAAAGGTGCTCTCTTTTAATTTTTCCCGCAGGGGCTTCGACAGATTCGTCATCTCATCAAAGCTCTCCGCCTTCTTCTGATGCAGCCACTCATATATCTGCTCCGCACGGAACGGCTTTTCGCCAAACGCGGCAAGCAGGTCTTTTAATGCAGGGAGTTCCAGTGATTTGATGTCGATTCGCCCTTGAAACGGCGATTCCGATTCCGGCACTGCCGCGTTCACGGCATCCTGCTTTTCCTCTTTCCGCTTTTCCGCGTTCCGTATTCCGGACCGGACATTCCTCTCTTCCGGCGCTGCCTCTGTCATTCTATTCTCTTCCACTGCTGACTCCCCTCCTTCTTCCTCAGTCTTGCCACAAAGAATCCGTCCGATTCGTGCACCCCCGGAAGCAGCTGAATATAACCGCTGTCCATGGTATCCTGGTGCAGACTCTCAGGCAGATACGGCCTCAGATCCTCTGTCTCAAAGCCCTGCTCTAAAAGCCAGCTTACATTCTCCTCGTTCTCCTTCGGATTAATCGTACAGGTACTGTAGATTAAGGTTCCGCCCGGCTTTACATACTCTTTTGCCACGGTCAGAATCTCCCTTTGAAGCTTTGCAAGCCCCTCTAAATCCTCTCTACTAATCCGGTATTTGATCTCCGGCTTTCTTCCGATAATTCCAAGGCCCGAACAGGGCAGGTCGCACAGCAGCACATCAATGCTGCCCTGCTTGCTCTCATCTATCTTCGTCGCGTCCCAGACCTCAATCTTTAAATTGGAGAATCCGGCCCGCTTCCTGTTCTCCTCAATCAGGGAGCATTTGTAATCGGAGATATCTCTTGCAATCACCTGACCTCCGCCAAGGCTTGCGAGAATATCCGCAGCATGCAGAGATTTCCCGCCGGGCGCCGCGCAGATATCCATTACCAGATCACCTTTTTTGTATCCTGCCGCAAGGCCGACCAACATCGAGCTCTCGTCCTGAATCTGGAAATATCCTTCCTTCCATTCCGGAATCTCTTCTATTACACTTACCTGTTCAAGCCTTAAAGCATCCTTTACATAAGCTCCGGGCTTTGCCTCGATTCCCGCCTTTCCAAGCCGCTCCACAAGCTCCGCCTCTTCTATTCTACTGCGGTTCCTTCGAACGCAGACCTGCTTTTCCCGATAAAAGCCTTCCAATATCTTTCCTGTCTTCTCTTCTCCAAAACGCGCAAGCCACTGCGCGAGCAGCCACTCCGGTATGGAATACTGAACCGACAGCGCCTTCTTTCCGGTAAGCTTCGTAAAATCGGGCTTTTCCGGCTCTCTTGCGGCCGATCGAAGCACCCCGTTCACAAAACCGGAAAGCCCGGCAAGCCCTCTCTTTTTGGTCAGCCGCACCGCCTCATTACACACCAGCGCAGTCGGAGTCTGATCCAGATACCGCAGCTGATAGATACTCATACGCAGAATCGTCCGGATATAAGGCTTTAACTTCTCCGTCTTCGTCTTCGAAAATGCGTCGATTACAGCATCCACCGCGTAAAGCCGCTCCAGCGTCCCCATGCACACCCGCGTGACAAAGGCGCGTTCTTTTTTCTCCTTCATTCCTTCCCTTCGGAATGCATTCATCAGCTCTATATGGGAATACGCACCCTCTTCGAGAACATGATAAAGGACATCAGCAGCGACCTCTCTGACGCTTGCCGCCGGCCTCGCTTTCTTCCCCTCGTTAGTCATCTCTCCTCCTGTTGCCGTACAGCAATACCAGACGCAGCAGCTGCAGCACCGAGGATGCCGCGCTTGCAACATAGGTCAGCGCCGCTGCAGACAGCACCTTCTTTGCTGAATCAATCTCTTCTCCGTACAGAATTCCGGAATTCCCAAGCGCAGTAATTGCCCGGCTCGACGCGTTGAATTCCACCGGAAGCGTTACGAGCTGGAACAGCACCGCCACAGAAAACAGAACAATTCCAAGCGTGATCAGTGGCTGAACCCAGCCCAGAATAATACCAAGTAAAATCATCGGGAAGGAAAGCTTCGAACCGATATTCGCAACCGGAACCAGACTTCCCCGGATCTTGAGCGGCGCGTAGGACTTCGCATCCTGAATCGCATGTCCGCACTCATGAGCCGCAACTCCGATTGCAGCAACGGATGTGCTGCCATACACGGATTCTGACAGATGAAGCGTCTTATTTCTCGGATCATAATGATCCGTCAGATCTCCCGCCACCTTCGTAACCGCAACATCAAAGATACCCGCGGCATGCAGAACCTTCTGCGCCGCTTCCGCGCCCGTAAGACCGGATACCGCTCTTACCCCGGCGTATTTGTTAAAGGTACTTTTTACCTTCATGGAAGCCGCCATACAGATAACCACACCGATTATCACCAATATATAGGTCGGATCCCAATAGCTATAATAGTAGGGCATAAAAACCTCCATTCCTGCTCTCTTCTTTTCACTCTAAGCAACATGTCGGAGCGCATCGGCACGTTTTTCACTCTAACCTTGTTCCTTTCGCAACCTGACAGCCGCGAAGAAAATCTTCCGCCGACATTCGTTTCTTTCCTTCCAGCTGAAGCTCGGTAATCGCAAGAATTCCCTGACCGCAACGGACATACAATTCCTTCTTAGTGCTGCCCACGATACACCCGGGCGCAGACTCTTCTCCTGCAAACGCGGCCTCTTCCTCCGCCGAAAGCACTCTGGATGCCCAAATCTTTAACATCTTTCCGTTCAGACCGGTATAAGCGCTCGGCCACGGATTCAGGCCTCTGATGAAGCACCAGAGCTCCCTTGCGCTTCTGCTAAAATCCATCCTGCCGAAGGTCTTGTCCATCACCTTTACATAAGTCGCTTTGGACTCATCCTGCGGCGTTCTTGTAATCGTTCCATTCTCTGCACTCGTTAACGCCTCGCAGATCAGCTCTCCGCCAAGCACGGCAAGCTTTTCCGTCAGCGTCTCCCCGGTATCCTCCGGCGCGATTGCGAGCTTCCTCTGCAGAATAATATCTCCCGTATCCAGTCCCTCGGCCATATACATAATTGTAGCGCCCGTATACTCCTCTCCGTCAATGATCGCCTGCTGAATCGGAGCCGCTCCGCGGTACTTCGGAAGCAGCGAGGTATGCACATTGATGCATCCAAATCTTGGAATCTCAAGAATCGACTTCGGCAGAATCTGTCCGAACGCTGCCACAACGATTACATCCGGTGAGATCTCCCGAAGAGTCTGAATCAGTTCCTCATCCTGTCTCACCTTAACCGGCTGATATACCGGAATCGAAAGCTTTAAAGCCAGTTCCTTCACCGGTGAGCAGGTTACTTCCCCTTTGCGCCCCTTCGGTCTGTCCGGCTGCGTTAACACCGCCGCAATCTCATGACCGGCATCGACAAGGCTTTGCATAACAACCCTTGCCAGATCCGGCGTTCCCATAAATACTATCCTCATTCCTAATTCCACCTTTCCCGATCATTGACACTATAACAGACGCCTGTGACAAATCTGTGACGTTAATGAAAGCTTAATACTTCCGCTCAAATCGTAACAATCTCTTAGGAAATGTAACAATTACTCGCTGTGACGGCTGTCGTGCAGAGAGCCTTCCACCTTCTCCACATACATATGCCCGTCCAGATGATCGATCTCATGACAAAATGCTCTTGCGAGCAGCTCGGTTCCCTCGTAGACGATCTCATTCATTTCTTCGTCATACGCCTTCACCTTCACATAATTCGGCCTTGTCACCACACCGGACTTGCCCGGCAGACTTAAGCAGCCTTCTTCCCCGGTCTGAGAGCCCGATGTCTCAATAATCTCCGGATTAATTAACACAATCGGATCGTCCCCTTCCGGCGACACATCAATTACCACAATTCTCTTCAGAATTCCGACCTGAACTGCTGCGAGGCCAACCCCCTGCGCATCGTACATCGTCTCGAGCATATCATTAATCAGCTCGGCAATCTTGGGCGTTACCTCCGTAACCTCCTTCGAACGCTTAGTCAATACAGAATCCCCCATCTCACGAATATTTCTGATAGCCATAATAATCCTCCATTCCAGCCGCTCAAGCAGCCCTTGTACTTTTATATTTTCCATCAACCGAACCGACACACCGAAGCGCCGCGGCGGGTCTTAGACGGCGTCTTTCAGACCCCTTAGACCCGCCTGCGAATTTGCGCCTCCGGCGCAAATTTGCCGAGTGAATAGGCGCTCCGCGCCGTAGTGGGTCTTAGGCGGCGTCTTTCAGACCC
>JAGAPO010000047.1 GCA_017623215.1 Lachnospiraceae bacterium
ATGATTTATTTGCTGATGAAGCTGGCGTAGAAGGTTTTTATATCTTCTAAACAGCGTCATCTATTCTTTCTGCCCGCCTCTGCGCGGGCTTTTTCGTTCAATAGTTCAACGAAAGTCGAACTTTCCTATAAAGCAAAAAAGAGATTTGCCCTCTGACGAATGCCTCCTTCGTCAGAGAACAAATCTCCCTATCTATTCGTATCTTGCTTCTACTTCCCGGTCGTAATCTCTCCAAGCATCTCCTCATGGATCAGCCCGTTGCTCGCAACGACTGCGCTTGGCCCATCAAAGTCAAGAGGATTGCCTTCGATATCCGTCACCTTGCCGCCCGCTTCCTCTACGATAAGCGAACCTGCCGCGAAATCCCAGGGCGACAGCGTCCGTTCAAAATATCCGTCCTGTCTTCCGACCGCAACATAGCACAGATCCAGCTCCGCAGAGCCGCATCTTCTGATATCCTGGCATTTTAAGAGAAAATTCTTAAACGTAGCAAAGTTGGCGTCAATCAAATCCTTCCGATACGGGGTGGTTCCGACTCCAATCAGACTCTCATACAGAGTCTTCGCTTTTGTCACCTGAATTCTCTTCTCTCCCAGATATGCGCCCTCGCCCTTTACCGCATGGAACAGTTCTCCTGTGAACGGATTATAGACCGCACCGAATACAATCCCTCCGTCCGCATAGAGGGCGAGCGATACCGCGCTGTGCTGAAAGTGGTGAATCAGATTCGTAGTTCCGTCAATCGGATCCAGAATCCAGCAGGGTCTGCTAAAGTCGATCTTTGCCTTCTTCTCTTCTCCCAGAAACTGAATCTCGGGATAACGCTTCGTAAGCTCTGCCTCAATGAACTCCTGCACCCCTACATCCACCTGTGTTACGAAATCGTCCAGACCTTTCTCCGAGACAGCCGCAAGGGCTGTCTCGTTAAAGATAATCGATCGTGTCTGAAGCATCAGCTCCACGACCTCTTTATAATTCACATCGATATTCATTTTACCATATCCTCTGCCATTGCCTTTGCAGCCGCAACTGCTTCGTCGATTCCGGCCGGATTCTTGCCGCCTGCCTGAGCCATGTTCGGACGTCCGCCGCCGCCTCCTCCGACAAGTGCTGCCGCCGCCTTAATCAGGTTGCCCGCATGAGCGCCCTTCTTTACAGCCGCATCCGTTGCCATTGCAACCAGGCTTACCTTGCCGTCAAGCGCCGAAGCAAGCAGGATTACGCTCTCGCCGAGCTTCTCCTTTAACTGATCTCCAAGATTTCTCAGTCCGTTCATATCAACGTCCGGAACCTTTGCCGCCAGAACCTTAACTCCGTTCACATCAACAGCCGCGTTCACAACATCACCGAGCGCGCTATTCGCCATCTTCGCCTTCAGCTTCTCGTTCTCCGCTGCCAGCGCCTTCAGCTCCTCGTGCATGCTCTCAATCTTCTTTACCAGAGATGCCGGTTCCGCCTTCGCAGCCTTCGCAGCTGCGTTCAGCTCGTTCTCAATGTTCTTATAGTAATCAAACACGCCCTTAGACGTAAGTGCTTCAATTCTTCTGACACCAGCTGCGATACCTGTCTCGGATAAAATCTTGAACGCGGTAATCACACCGGTATTGGGCACATGCGTACCGCCGCAAAGCTCCTTGGAGAAATCGCCCATGGATACCACGCGCACGGACTCGCCGTATTTCTCACCAAACAGAGCCATCGCACCGGACTTCTTCGCATCCTCGACGCTCATCACCTCGGTTACAACCGGAAGATTCCTGCTGATCTCTTCATTCACCAAATCTTCCACCTTTGCAAGCTCTTCCTTGGTCATAGAGGAGAAATGTGTGAAGTCGAAACGAAGTCTGTCATCGCTTACATAGGAACCGGCCTGCTCAACGTGGGTGCCGAGTACCAGGCGCAGCGCCTTCTGTAACAGATGGGTCGCACTGTGATTCTTGCAGGTTGCCGCTCTCTTCGCCTCGCATACCTTTAAGGTTACGGTATCGCCAACGGTAAAGGTACCTTCCTTCACAACGCCGACATGTCCAACCTTGCCGCCCTGCAGCTTGATGGTATCCTCAACCTCGAATACCGCTCCGTCCTTTACGATAACGCCCTTATCACCCTGCTGGCCGCCCATGGTTGCGTAGAAGGTGGTCTCATCCACAATTACCGTTCCGGTCATTCCCTCCGCAAGGTCGCTTACCAGCTCGTCCTCAGTGGTCAGAACCGTAATCTTAGAATCCGTTGTTAGCTTATCATAACCAACGAACTCGGTCGTAATCGCCGGATCGATGGACTGATATACGGTAACATCAGCGCCCATGTAGTTCGTGGTGCCGCGGGCCTTTCTTGCGGTCTCGCGCTGAACCTGCATTGCGTTCGCAAAGCCTTCCTCGTCGATTGCAAAGCCCTTCTCTTCCAGAATCTCCTTGGTTAAGTCAAGCGGGAAACCATATGTGTCATAGAGCTTAAACGCATTCTCACCGCTTAAGGTCTTCTCCCCCTTTGCCGTCAGCTCCTCTTCCATCTCTGCAAGAATTCCGAGACCCTGGTCGATGGTCTTATTGAACTTCTCTTCCTCAACGGTGAGGATCTTCAGGATATATTCCTTCTTCTCCTCCAACTCCGGATAACCGTCCTTCGACTCGGTAATAACGGTCTTTGCAAGCTCAGCCATGAAGGTATGATCAATACCAAGCATTCTGCCGTGTCTTGCCGCGCGGCGAAGCAGTCTTCTTAATACATAGCCGCGTCCCTCGTTGGAAGGAAGAATACCGTCCGATGTCATAACAGTAACGGAACGGATATGATCCGTAATCAGACGAATGGACACGTCCTTCTTCGGATCGACATGATAGGTAACGCCTGCAATCTCGCATACCTTATCGCGAATCGCCTTCATTGTATCAATATCAAATACCGTATCCACATCCTGAACCGCCACAGCCAGACGCTCCAGTCCCATACCGGTATCAATGTTCTTATTCGCCAGCTCTACATAACCGCCCTTGCCGTCACCGTCGAACTGGGTAAATACGTTGTTCCATACCTCCATGTAACGGTCGCAGTCGCATCCAACCGTACATCCGGGCTTGCCGCAGCCAAAACGCTCGCCGCGATCATAGTAAATCTCCGAGCAGGGACCGCAGGGACCCGCGCCGTGCTCCCAGAAGTTGTCCTCCTTGCCAAAGCGGAAGATTCTCTCCGCCGGAACCCCAACTTCCTTATTCCAAATATCAAATGCCTCATCATCGTCCAGGTAGATCGAAGGGTACAGCCTGTCCGGATCAAAGCCGACAACCTGTGTTAAGAACTCCCAGGACCACGCGATTGCCTCATGCTTAAAATAATCGCCGAATGAGAAGTTACCGAGCATCTCAAAGAAGGTCAGATGTCTTGCCGTCTTACCTACGTTCTCAATATCACCGGTACGGATACACTTCTGACAGGTTGTTACTCTGCGTCTCGGAGGAATCTCCTGTCCTGTAAAATACGGCTTAACGGAGCCATACCCGCATTGATCAGAAGCAGACTCTTATCATTATGCGGAACCAGCGAGAAGCTGTTCATCTTCAGATGTCCCTTGCTCTCGAAAAAGTCGAGATACATTTTTCTCAGTTCATTTTCACCATATGCCTTCACTGTGCTTAACCAGCCTTTCTTATTATTATATAAAGACAGAATGTCTTTCGGGTACCGGCGCCTTTGCCGAACGTGAGACCAAAGCTGCCGCACATCGCGCTGCTCCTTTCTCCGCTCCCGAAACCATCCGCTTGGAGTCAATATGCTAATTATAAGTACAAACCCCGTATTTGTCAATAAATCCGCGAAAGATTCCTTGCAGATTATGATTCTGCAGCTTACTCTTCCCTCCTCTTTTTGAACGAAATACGAATTCCGAATAGAATCCGGGTCTACAAAAAAAAGCTGTAACCCCATGGTTTACAGCTTTTAAAGTAGCCCGTAGGGGAATCGAACCCCTGTTTCCGCCGTGAGAGGGCGGCGTCTTAACCGCTTGACCAACGAGCCATATGTATTCTTTGATTGTATCATTGCCCTGGCAAAATAGCCCGTAGGGGAATCGAACCCCTGTTTCCGCCGTGAGAGGGCGGCGTCTTAACCGCTTGACCAACGAGCCACATTGTATTCTTCGATTGTATCATTGCCTTCGGCAAATAGCCCGTAGGGGA
>JAGAPO010000008.1 GCA_017623215.1 Lachnospiraceae bacterium
CTGACACAGAGTGTCGTATCCCAGACTTGGGAGGAGAATGTGATGGATTATCGGTTCAGTGATTTTAATCCCGAGGATTCGGATTCGAATCTGCTGAAGCAGCTTCAGGGGCAGAACATAATTACAACAAATCCAATCGAAGGCTATCGCATTGCAGCAGTTCAGGGAGGAATGCTGCTTTTGGCGGTCTGCATCTGTGGTATTGGGTTGACAGGACAGACGCTGTCGATGATGAGAAAGGAAGAATAAGGAGAAAAAACAGGAATGGCAGTATTGCAATATATCGGACGTTCCCTTAGGAGAAGGCCGATTTCACGGTTCATCCTTGGGGCTCTCGGAATGGTTCTGGTGCTCCTGATATGTGTGTTGGAAGGAGCACTTCAGGAAAAGAAAGAGCAGTTAAAACAGGTGGAGGAGATGCCGATTCGGGTTGTCGTATCCAATCGGAAAGGGGAAAAACAGACAGGAATGGAATGGTCAGAGCGAGAACTGAAGGAACTAATAGATCCGAACAGCCTTGGCGCCCTTCTGAAAGAGGAAGAGCTTCGCTGGGAAGAAAAACTTCTCTGGTTGGAAGGCTTGGGAGAAAAGCCGGACTCTGCATCCAGAATCCGTTATACTCTGTACGGAATTAGTCGATTGGAGGCAGCACCGGAACTGACAGAGGATCCGGAGATTGTGATTACATATGAGAAATCACATGGAGATACGATGTTCCAATCTCGGAAATTAATTTGTCTGATAGGTGAGAACCGCCTCACCAATATGGGAAAATCGATCGGAGATACCGTGGAGATTATTTTCAAAGGAGAACATAGCAGCTACGAGACCGAGATGGTGATCGGAGGCGTAATTGGAGGAAGCGGCGCGGACATCAAGGAGATCTACTGCGGTTGGGAAGCCTTGCAGTATCTGAGGCAGGCAGCAGAAAATGGGGATGAGCTGAGCAGTGATTATTTGCAGAAGGCGGAATTGGAGCACTATAATTCAGAGCAATACAGAGCAGTGGTAAAAAATAATTGTGAGCTGACTGTATTAAAAGATTTGGCGGAGACGAAAGGATTTGCAGAAGTAGATCCCTTAGCGGCCCTGTACGATCCGGTGCTGGCATTGACGATACATGATAATGCCTATCAGGTCATGCAAAAGGAACTGAACAAGAACCTGCGCTTTCTCAATGGTCTGCGACCGATTCTCTGGGCAGCGGCCTGCGGAATCAGTTTTTTAGCCGGATTCCTAACGGCCAGGAGTCGGAGAAGGGAGATTGCAGCGATTCGAAGTCTCGGAGCCGGAAAGGCGCGGGTATTTCGCATTTTGGTATTGGAGCAGTTAATATTAGCGGTGTTAGGTGCGGGAATCGGTTTTGCCGGTTACCTGATATTCGGAGGCAGGAGCCTGCCGGATATCTGGGAGCTTGCGTTAATTTTGGTTCTATACCTGATCGGAACGGTGGTTCCTGCGAGCAGGCTGATGGGAGACAGGGAGCTGGCAATATTGATGAAGAAAGACTAAAGAAACAGAGCAGGCCGATGTGGTGTTGAAAAGGAGACCGCAGCAATCCTACCAGAAAACGGGTCGTCTGAAAGCGGTCTCCTTTTATATGTTCTATATTGTATTCGAGGAAACGGTTACTCGGTCCGTCCTGTCCTCTGCCCGGAGCAGGCCGCACGAACCAGATGCTTTGCTAACAGCGCCGTTGTCACCGCGCCGACGCCTCCGGGAACCGGAGTTGCCATGGATGCGATGCCCTCGAGGGATTCGGTATCCACATCGCCGCAGAGCGTTCCGTTCTCGTCCACATTAATTCCGACATCGATTACGACAGCGTCCGGAGCAACATACTCGCCGGAGAGCATCTTCGCCTTGCCGGCCGCGGCAACGAGAATCTCCGCGTTCCTGCAGGCCGCCTTTAGATCGGCGGTTCTGGTGTGACAGATGGTTACGGTTGCATTTTCCTGAAGCATCAGCATGGAGAGCGGGCGGCCCACAACCAGGCTGCGCCCTACAATCGTAACACGCTTGCCTGTAATCGGAATCTGATTCGCCTTTAATATCTCCACAACCGCTTCCGCTGTACAGGGAGCAAAGCCGCTTGCGTCGCCGCAGAACACTTTTGCAATATTCACCGGCGAGATTCCGTCCAGATCCTTTGCGGGATCGATCATCTGTTCAATCTCCTTTTCACAAATCTGCTTCGGCAGAGGGCGCAGCAGCAGAATTCCGTGTATCTCCGGATTCGCATTAATTGCTGCGAATTCCTTTTTGAATTCCGCGTCACTGATAGCTTCCGGATACACATACGATTCCACGGCAAGTCCAAAACTGTCGAGCTTCTTTTTGGCTCCGCGTTCATAGGACAGATCATCGGGGCGCTCACCTACGCGAATAATAGCAAGCTTTGGGAGAACGCTGCAGGAAGCAAGCGCTGTCCGGACCTCGTCTTTTATCTTTGCGGATACCTCCGCGCCTTTTAATAAAATCATTGTTACAATACACCTCTTTCCTATCCTGTTTCAATGCGGTCAAAATTTTAGAGCGGTCAAAACCTGCGAGTATATCGTATCCGCCTGGCCGGTTCCCTCTGCAATCATCTGCTCTGCGTGTGCGTTCAGCTCCGCTGCCTTCTCGCGATTCTTCATCGACCTGGTATTAATAGATACGTTCATTACGGCACCGAGTAAAGCGGCTCTTGCATACTGAACCGCAACGCCGACGTCGCTGACTGCCATGCGGCTGCCTTTTTCAGCAAGGACTTTTAGAATGCCAAGCAGCGAAAGAGTCAGCTCCATAATCCCAATCGGAACCAGACTTGCATCCAGAAGCCGTTCCTCCATTACCGCATCCTTATATGCCTTCTCCTCATCCGTGGCGGCCGGAAGTCCGTAGGCCTTGGCCAGCGGCGCAAATACACGGGCATCTTCATCGGCAAGCCGGATATATTCGGCCCGAATCTGTTTCAGCTGTTCCAGAAGTTCCAGAATCTCTCCTTCCACCTCCGCGTATTTCTTCTTGCCAATTGTAAGATTTGCAACCATCTCCCCGAGCGCGGTACCAAGCGCTCCTGCGAGCGCCGAAGCCCCGCCGCCGCCCGGAACCGGAGCTTTTGAGGATAATACATCTAAATAATTGTTAATTGTCTGTTCGCCAGTCATCATAACCTCCGAATCGAATCATGTTATCACAGGAAAATCCTTGTGCTTTATTATAGCAGAGTGAATGGAAGATGACAAGAAATTATTGTCTCTGTATGGAATGCTTCGACATTGCAGAGGAGAGGGAGTCAGATCCGTTTCCTGTTATAGCGCTTCGATATGCGGCCGGAGAAAGATAAGATTCTCCATTTGCAGTATAAGATAATTGGGGTAAACTGGAAGTAGCAGATGGCTGCATATTCGTACGAGTGGCTTTGAAGTATTGGCTGCTGACAGGAATGGAGGGTGTAAGTATGAGATTTGGATGTTGTATTGGGATGAACGCGGAAGACGTGCTCGGTGAAAAGAAGATACGTTATCTTGCGGAAGCGGGATATGACTACTTTGAGGCTGCACTGGTTGATCTGGTGAAGCTGACCGGGGAGCAGATCGAACGATTGCTTGCGATTTCGCAGGAGACCGGAATTGCCTGTGAGGCGGCAAATGTATTCTTTCCGGGAACACTTCGGCTGACCGGTGAGAATGTGGATCGCGCGAAGTTCGAAGCGTATGTGACGAGTTCCCTTGCGGTTGCCGGCAGGATTGGCGTTCAGTCTCTGGTGCTCGGAAGCTCAGGGGCGAAGAACATTCCGGAAGGATTCCCGTATGAAAGGGCATATGAGCAGCTGGTGGAGGAGCTGAGGTTCATTGACAAGGAAGCGGCAAAGAATGGGGTTACTGTTGTGATCGAGCCTTTGAACAGAAGAGAAAGCAATCTGATCGTCAGCCTGAAGGAAGGACATGAGCTGGTGCACGCGGCGGAGTTCACAAATATTAGGCTTTTGGTGGATCTCTTTCATTTTTGCAGAGAGAACGATGATCCGCAGTGGATTGTAGATTATAAGGAAGATTTGAGGCATGTACATATCGCGAATCCGGGCGACAGGAGGTATCCGACCGGGCCGCTTCCGGAGTTCGACTGGTTCTTTGCTAAGCTGAAGGAAGCAGGCTATGATTCCAGAATCAGCGTAGAAGCCAATATGAAGAATTTTGAGGCGGATGCCAAGGCATTTATTGAGAATGTGAAGCATTATTATTGGTAAGAATGGACTGCAATTCAAGGGGATGGGTCGGCTGCTTCTTCCGGATGCTCCGAATAGTCGGAATATTCCTTTGGGGCGATTCCCATCACCTTTTTGAACACCCGCGTAAAATAGGAGCTGCTGCTGTAGCCGCACTCCATCGCTGCTTCGGTTACCGAAAGGCCGCCGGTTCGCAGCAGGATGCAGGCATAGCTGATGCGCACATAATCAATATATTCAAAGATCGTTCGGTTCATAATCTTTTTAAATGCAGAGGTAATATAGCTCTTGCTGAGCAGAGCCTCTTTTGCAACCTGATCGAGCGTAATCTCTTCTTTAAAATGAGCGTTAATATATTCGATGGCCGGGCGGATTCGCTGGTAGGACTTGTGGAATTGTGCGGCTTCTTTGATAGGGGAGTCCTGATGATGATGGCGATACAGAACCGCGAGAAAATACATCAGAGAGGAATGGATAATCATCTGATAGCCATGCTGCTTTTCTTCCCATTCGCGCGTAATCTGCTGAATTATGCGCGTCAGCTCCTGATGAGCAGGGTCATCCTTGGAGATACAGCTGGATATATGACCAAAATACTGATAAAATGGCTCCATATAGCGGCATTCCTTCTGTGCGGAATACAGAATGGCAGGATCGAATACCATAACAATTAAAGACAGATCTCCGTTCGAGGCTGCCATGTGATATTCCAGATTATTGATAATGAAGATATCCCCCGGATGCATCTCAAATTCCTGATTCTCAATCAGATATCTCCCGGTTCCGGACTCAACATAGTTAATCTCCAGTCTGTCATGACAATGGAGAATGGGCGGGAATTCCGGCGCCGCCGAGGTTCGATAGAGATCGAACGGAAAATCCGGGTTCAGCTTTATCGTGTATCTCATAACGATATCCTGTCGCTTTCGTGTATTCTTTCGCGTATATGCCGTGTGGAATTACCGGATAAGGCAGACCACGGAAGGTCGGTCTCATCCGCTGTATCTGCAGATACTGCATTGCGTATCTTTAGTGTACTATTTGGAAGGGGAGAAGTCAAGACAACTTTGGAAAGAGGGGGATATTTCCTCTGGTCTAAGGGGATACCCGACGATATTCCCGCGGCGGCATTCCAAGCGTCCGTTTGAACAGCCGGTTAAAGAACTTGATATCCTCATACCCGACCGCCTGAGCAATCTCCGCGATCCGCATGTCGCTTCCGGCCAGAAGTTCGCAGCTTTTTTCAATTCGAAGCTTCTGGAGGTAATCCGTGAAGGTCATTCCAGTTTCCTGGCGGAAGCGTCTGCTGATGTAGGGAAGGCTGTAGTGGTGTTCCTCGCAGAAGGCGCTTAGGGAGGCCTGGGTATGGTAATGGCTGTCCGCGTATTGAATTGCATCCAGAACCGCTGTGTTTTTCGGATGCGATTCGCCGGGCGTCACAAGACTGCGCATGGTGATAATCAGAATCTCTAACAGGCGGCATCGCAGAACCTCGGGGTATCCGGCTTTTTTCTGCAGGGATTCCTCTCGCATTCCGGTTAACAGAGCAAGCACCTGTCCGTTCTCGTCGTGGAAGATCCGATTCGCCGAGGTCTGATGCAGTGACGGGGAGTAGTAGCGAATCAGACAGGCGCGCATCAGCGCATCAAAGGAGCGGCAGCCATTCAGGGAGCTGTCGATTACCTCCGGAAGAAACATGCAGTTAATCAGGGAGAAATCCTGGCTGTTCGAATATTGATGGACGCTTCCATAGTCCACAATAAAATAATCCCCTTTCGAAAGGAGGCTGGTCTGATCGTTCAGCGTATGGACCGAGGTACCTCCCGTTATATAGACCAGTTCAAAAAAATTATGATCATGTCCAGCCGTATCCTCCTGAAGGAAGGGCTGGACAACCAGCTTCTCGGAGATGCCGAGAAGCTGGTTTGCTTCTAAAGTGTACTCTCTTTTCATATAGTTAAATTCACCCCCAATAAGAGCAAAAAACAGGCCTTTCTTTTTAGTATATCCTCTGGTATGCTAAAGGTCAAGGAAATTGTTTCGGATAAAGGAGGTAATCATATGGACTGGACAGCAAAATGGATCAAACCTGCAATGGAGATGGAGGAAGCGTGCCCGGTATTTACAAAAGAATGGAGTACGGACAAGCCGATAAAGGAAGCAAAGCTTTTTGTTACGGCGCTTGGTGTGTATGAGGCAGAACTGAATGGAAAGAGAGTCGGGGACTTCATTATGGCGCCCGGATGGACGGAGTATTTTGAGCGCCTGCAGTATCAGGAGTATGACGTGACCGAGCTGCTTCAGGAGCAGAATGTGCTGACGGTTACGGTAGGAAGGGGCTGGTACCGCGGAAGAATAGGTACGATATCGAGAAAGCAGAAAAAACTGAGGGAGAATCCGCCCGGACTGCTTGCGGAACTGGTTCTGGTCTATCAGGATGAAAGCGAGGAGAGAATCGGGACCGATACATCCTGGCAGTCTGCGCAAAGCCGGGTTCGGCTGTCGGAGATATACGACGGCGAGACCTATGATGCCTGCTATGAACCGGAGGAGGCGTTGCCGGCAGTCATCTTTGACGGACCCTGGAACACGCTGATTGCGCAGCAGGGGCCGAAAGTTATTGAGCAGGAGCGCATTGCGGCGGCCAGAATCTTTACGACTCCAAAGGGAGAGACTGTGGTGGATTTTGGGCAGGAGATAACCGGATATGTAGAGATTACCGTTCGGGCGAACGCGGGAGAGATCGTAGAACTCTCCCATGCGGAGGTCATGGACAAGGAAGGCAATTTCTACACCGAGAACTACCGCAGTGCAAAAGCAAAATACATCTATATCTGCCGGGACGGGGTGCAGTCCTATAAGCCGAAGCTGACGTTTTACGGGTTTCGATATATTCGGATTGATCAGTTCCCGGGAGGGGTTACGGCTGCGAAGCCGCTGAATTTTACGGCAATTGTCGTGCATTCGGATATGAAGAGGACGGGATATTTTCGCTCGTCTAATCCCTTGCTGAATCGCCTGTTTGATAATGTGATCTGGGGGCAGAAGGGGAATTTCCTGGATGTTCCCACGGATTGTCCGCAGAGAGATGAGCGGCTTGGCTGGCTCGGCGATGCACAGGTGTTTGCGAAGACGGCCTGCCTGAATTATGATGCGGAGCAATTCTTTACCAAATGGCTTGCGGATATGGCAGTCGATCAGAGCGAAGACGGAAATGTAGGTATCATCATTCCTGCCGCGTGGTATGATCCGAAGCCGTCGGCGGCCTGGGGAGATGCAGCAACGATTTGTCCGTGGGAAGTCTATATGACGTATGGCAATCCGGCCATTCTTCAGGCACAGTTTGTGTGTATGAGAAAATGGGTGGATTTTATTACCGGTTATACCACAACACCGTATCTGTGGACGGGAGGCGAACATTACGGAGACTGGCTTGGCCTGGATGCACCGTCCGGAAGCTATAAAGGTTCTTCCAGAGATGATTTTATTGCATCGGCATTCTACGCATACTCGACCTCTCTGGTGATCAAAGCGGGGCACGTTCTTGGAAAGGATGTATCGGAGTATGAAGCGTTATATGAGGCAATCAAAAAAGCGTTTCAGGAGGCTTATCCGGTATATGAGACGCAGACCGAGTGTGTGCTTGCCGTGCATTTCAGACTGGCACCGGACTGTCAGGCAGCAGCAAAACAGCTGGCGGAGATGGTAAAGCGGGATGGCCATCTGATGACCGGATTTGTCGGAACGCCATATCTGCTGCATGCGTTAAGTGATTTTGGATATACCGAGCTTGCATATGAGCTGCTGCTTCGTGAGGAGTATCCGTCCTGGCTGTATTCGGTGACAAAGGGTGCGACCACGATTTGGGAGCATTGGGACGGAATTATGGAGAATGGGGATTTCTGGAGCAGCAACATGAACTCCTTTAATCATTATGCATATGGCGCGGTTGCAGACTGGCTGTATACCGTTGCAGCAGGAATCAAGCCGGTGGAAGAAGCGCCCGGCTATGCGAAGGTTCGTATCGCACCCACTCCGGATAAGCGCCTCGGCTGGCTGAAAGTGTCCTTCGAGAGCAGGCATGGCGTAATTCGTTCCTCCTGGACAAAGGCTGACGGCCTGTGGAAATATGAGATTGAGACTCCGGTGGAAGCAGTTATCGTAATTGCAGGAAAAGAGCATAGAGTGAACGCAGGAAGATATACCTTTTACAGCGAAATAAAATAGAGAGAACGCGTAAAAGGAGCGTGTAAAAGAATCACATAAAAGGATTCAATACAAGTTCATACCAAAGGAACAGAAAAAAAGTTCCTGCAAAAGAAAGGCCTGGACGCATCGGGACTTCCGTTCTGGGAAGGAAAGATGCGCACAGGCCTTACACTTACAGCAGCCTCTGCTCGTTAATAATCAGCCGGAACTGCAGTCCAAGCTTCTCCGCCGCGCGGCGGCACAGCGACATACGATTTAAGAAAATCTCAAAATAATCCATCACAGCGCAAAAGCTGGTATCAATTGTCAGCACCAGGACGGCGGACTCACCGGGGTGGATCGCAAGGTGCGATTCCTTTACCGAATAATTCACGCGGTCATGAATATCAAAGCTTGCGAAATCCTGATTCCGCACACGGGTGTAACGAACATCGGTCTTATCGGCCAGAATCAGCGCCGCAGCGACCGGGTTCACCGGAAATGCAGTGGATTCGTCGTGGTTGCCGATCGCGGTAATAATTGTCGCGATATCTTCGGCATCAGCTCCCATCTTATCCAGAATACGAAATGCCATAACAGCGCCGCTCTGCGCGTGGTCAATCCGGTTGACCACATTGCCGATATCGTGCAGATACCCGGCCATCTTCGCAAGCTCCGCCTCGCGTTCACTGTAACCTAACTG
The DNA here is from genome assembly GCA_017623215.1 of Lachnospiraceae bacterium. Lineage (GTDB taxonomy): Bacteria > Bacillota > Clostridia > Lachnospirales > Lachnospiraceae > Caccomorpha. The sequence goes on from JAGAPO010000008.1 coordinate 9,105, forward strand.
CAATAAAATATCGCTGGCACACTCCGCAACCTTGGTGACATGGGCGAAGCTGTGCTCCGTATAGCCGAGCGCAATCAGTGATTCGTCGGCTTTCTGAATATAAGTGCGGATCGCATCATTGTTCCGCAAATCCTGAAAAGTAAGCTTCATATGGAATCCTCCGTCTTTTTCGTGGCCTGTGAATGGAAGCGTTAGTGCTCACCGCATTCGAGGCAGGAATAATGCGTCAAGTGGATCAAATGCCGGCAGGATGCAGCCTGCCAGTGACTAATAATTTAGTTATACCATATCTGAAAGGAATGTTCAACTTGAATTCCGTAAGGATATTCGTTCAAAACGGTAAAATCGGCGGAATATACACGCCGGCCGTCGGCCGCTGAAAACGACAGAAGGAATGGAACCGTCAACATTGGTCGAATGCGGGAGAGGTACTTGGATTTTGGAGGAAAACGTGATACAATGGAACACATCAATGTTGAGTGGAGGAAAGGCGCAGAGGTGCCGGACGGAGCAGTATGAGCGGAAAAGATAAAGCGGAATTATATTATCAGGAGCAGGGGGAAGGAATGCCGCTTGTGCTTCTGCACGGGAATGGAGAGAATTCCGGGTATTTTGAACATCAGCTCTCGTATTTTTCGAAGAAATACCGAGTGATCGCGCTGGATACCCGGGGGCACGGGAGATCTCTTAGAGGGAAAGCGCCTTTTACGCTGGAGCAGTTTGCGGAGGATTTAAAGGAATTTCTGGACGCGAAGGGGCTGAACAGGATAAATCTGCTCGGCTTTTCGGACGGAGGAAATATCGCGCTGCTGTTCGCGTTAAAATATCCGCAGTATGTGAATCGGCTGATTCTGAATGGCGCGAATCTGCGGCCGTCCGGTGTGAAGGCCTACGTGCAGCTGCCCATTGTGATTGGCTACGGAATCGCGTCCGCATGTGCGGGAATGGCCCGGAGCGCAAAGGGAGCACTTGCCCATAAGGAAATGCTGGGGCTGATGGTCACTCAGCCGAAGATTCAGCCGCAGGAGCTGAGAAGGCTCTCGTGTCCGGCCCTTGTAATTGTGGGGACAAGGGATATGATTCGGGATTCCCATAGTGAATTGATTGCAAAGAGCCTTCCGAATGCGAGGCTGGTGCGGATTGAGGGCGATCATTTTATTGCAGCGAAGAAGAGTAAGGAATTCAACCGGGCAGTGGAGGAATTCTTAAGCGACAGTGAGGAGAAGGCTGGCGGTGTGGAGCGAATAAGGGAATCCGGCCGCAGGAATGGATGATAAGTGAGGAAGAATCGTGAGCGGACAAAAGGACGAGAATACAGATATCAGAGAAATCGGTTATGAGGGTGCAGGCTGCAGAAACGGGGACATTCTGCCATTCCTGGGGCAGAATCTCAGGCTCCGAATTGTGCATGAGCCGGGTCTTTCCTTTGCGGGCGTGCGGATTAGTTCCGGAGAACTGGTGGTTCGGACCGGGCGCGCGGACGGCCGGACAATGAGCCGAATCCTGACAGAGTGGTATGTGCGTAAGGCAAAGGAGCGTATTCCGGAGCGGACGGCCTATTATGCAAGAGTGATGAAGGAGAGCTATCACGATATCCGCATCAAGGATCAGAAGACCCGCTGGGGCAGCTGCAGTTCAAAACGCAACCTGAATTTCTCCTGGCGTATCATCATGGCCCCGACGCCGGTGATGGATTACGTGATTATTCACGAGCTGAGCCATCTTCAGCATTTGGATCATTCGGAGAATTTCTGGGCAAGGGTGGCGCAGTTCATGCCGGATTATCAGGAAAAGCAGGAATGGCTGAAGGAGAATGGGGGGAGATTGATGGGGTACTTTAAGGGAGAGACGCTCACATAAATTGTTGAGGTACAATAGATAGGTAACACAAAAATAAAAAAGCAAGGATTCACTTTGATATGATATATTGGAGTTGTCGAGAAACCAATGCATCAGAAAGGAGAATCCTTGCATGTCGATTGTATCACAAGAGAAATAC
>JAGAPO010000048.1 GCA_017623215.1 Lachnospiraceae bacterium
AATGCCCGGATATCATTCCGATGTTATCATGGCGGCCGGAGCCTTTGTACAGGGATCGTCCATTGAATTATCTGCAGATGCACCGATCGAGCCGCCGTACGCGGTATATTTCCAGGGAGGCTTAACCTGGCAGCATGCGAAGTTCGGAATTATGATGTCGGTTCAGAAGCTGTATGAGGAGAAGTTAATTACCCTGTAGATGGGAAGAAGGATAAGAGAATCCGGAATCCGGAAATGGTTGACAATCATTCGGATTCCGGATTTTTAAAATCTTATTTGATTTTTGTGTACAAACTCGTGTTAATGTGGTACAATAAAATGAGGTATGGAATTTCATGCCGCAGACTGAGAACGGAGGAGATACGCATGGGAAGAGTGTTTAACAAGAATACGTGGGCGTTTTTTCTGATTGTACTGTCCGGTATCGTGCTTGGAGGATTCTTTGGATATCTGGCAAGGAATATTTCGTGGCTTTCGTGGCTGAATTACGGTCAGGAGTTCGGCATTGGAGCGGCGAACGGAGGCGCGCTCAGACTGGATCTCGGCGTTCTCGTTATCCAGTTCGGCTTATCCATTAAGATTACGATTGCAAGTATCATCGGAATCATTGTGGCAATTTTTATTTACCGCAGATTTTAAACGGTTCATCCGCCTGTTCCTGGAGAGAGAATAGGAGAACCAATGAAGGAAGAGTACAAGGAATATTTAACGACCAAGGAGCTGCCGGAATCCGAGCGCCCTTATGAGAAATGCGAACGGTTCGGAGCGTCGGCGCTTTCCGATGCGGAGCTTCTGGCGGTTATTATCCGAAGCGGTACGAAGCATGAGAGGGCGTCCGAACTCGCGGCAAGAATTCTGGCGCTTCCCGGGACAAGGCCCGGTCTGAAGGGGCTGAACTATCTAAGCTTAAAAGAGCTCAGGAAGATTCGGGGAATCGGCCGGGTGAAGGCGATTCAGCTTTTATGTGTTGTTGAGCTGGCCAGAAGGATGGCACAGGCAAAGGGAGAGGAGCTTTTGAAGCTTTCCGCGCCCGAGACGGTTGCGGGGTATTATATGGAGCAGCTGAGGCATCTGACTCGGGAAGAATCGGTGGTGCTGTTCTTAGACGCGAGGAACCGGAGAATCTCGGATCAGGTAATCGCGACCGGGACGGTGAATGCGTCAATTATGGCGCCAAGAGAGATTTTTCTTGCTGCCTTGGAACAGGGTGCGGTTGGGATTATTCTGATACATAATCACCCAAGCGGTGATCCGGAGCCGAGCAAGGAGGACATCGCGGTGACCAGCCGAATCCGCGACGCCGGAAATTTAATCGGAATCCGGCTTATGGATCATATTATAATTGGAGATAATACCTACATGAGCTTTAAAGAAGAAGGGTTATTATAACGGAAGGAGAAAGGGCATGACATCAAAAGTATTTGGTATCGACTTCGGTACCAGTTCGATCAAAATATATAAAAAGAACAGCGGCATTGTATTCAACGAAAAGAATGTGATCGCAATCGCGCGCGGGAAAAAGGTTCTCGCGATCGGTGACGAGGCGTTTGAGATGTTCGGGAAGGCTCCCGATGACATCACAGTTACCTATCCGGTGAAGAACGGGGTGATTGCGGATATTGCGAATATGCTGGCGCTTTTGAATTGTGCTCTTTCCCAGATTGCAAAGACCCATGGCAAGCTGAACGGTGCTGAATTCATCGTAGCCGCACCGACGGATATTACTGAGGTGGAGAAGAGGGCGTTCTTTGATCTGGTGGCGAGCTCTGCGGTGAAGCCGAAGCATATCCGCATTGTCGAGAAGCCGATTGCGGATGCGCTGGGCGCGGGACTGGATGTGACGAACGCACATGGCGTGATGACGGTTAATATCGGAGCCGATACGACGGAGGTTTCGATTATGTCGCTCGGAGGAATTGTGTTAAGCAAGCTGATTCCGGTCGGAGGCAATAAGATTGACGAGGCGCTGATTACCTGTGTGAAGAAGACCTATAATCTGGTGATTGGCAATAAGACTGCCGAGGTGATTAAGAAAGCGCTTGCAAGCGCGGTGCCGTGTTCCGGGGAATCCATTCGCGTATTTGGAAGGGACGTTGTGACCGGTCTCCCGAAGGAGACGGAGATCAGCTCGGAGTTCGTATATGATTCTACGGTGGAGTATCTGCATAGTATTGTGGACGCGGTCCGCGTAATACTTGAAAGAACCCCTCCGGAGATTTCTTCGGATATTATTGATTCCGGCGTATATATTACGGGCGGTTCGGCCAATATCCGGAATATTGACAGCCTGATGAAGCAGGAGACGGATCTGAATATTAATATCTGTGACGATCCGGCGAATACGGTAGTGAACGGCCTTGGCAAGATTATTGAGGAGGACAGTCTTTCCACGCTGGCGTCCGCTTTGAAGCAGACCTATTACGGAAGCTGATTCGGGCGGAAAGGCGCTTTGCGCTTTCACCCGTCAATTTGTGCCTGCGGCCGGGGAGCGCGGTTGGCTGGCAGAAATGGAGATTGTAATGAGGAGAAAGAGATTCTTCGTGAATCCGAAGCATCTGCTGATTGTGCTGGCAGGGGTCTGCGTCGGGCTGATGTTCGTATCGTTCCGGTACGGGGATGCCCTAACGCCGATTAAGACTGCGGTTGGGAATGCAATGACCCCGATGCAGAAGGGAATTAATACGCTTGGCCGGTATATATCCGGGAAGATGGATGCGTTTGCCAGCGTTCAGGAGCTGCTTGAGGAGAATGAAAGACTGAAGGAAGAGGTGGAGAACCTCTCCTATGAGAATAAGCTGCTGCAGCAGCAAAAGTATGAGCTGGATAATCTAAGGGAGCTGTACGATCTCGGACAGCGGTATTCCGATTATCCGATGGTAGCGGCCCGTATCATCGACAAGGATCCGGGAGGGTGGTATCACCGGTTCAAGATTGACAAGGGCGCGAATGACGGACTGACGGTGGACATGAATGTAATCGCCGGCAACGGCCTGGTTGGAATTATTACCGAGGTTGGACAGAATTATTCCATAGTCCGTTCGATTATTGATGATAAGAGCAGCGTAAGCGGAATGTTTTTAACAACATCCGATACCTGCATTGTGAACGGGGATTTGACGCTGCTTGAAGAGGGAATTATCCGGGTGGAGGCAATCAGCTCGGACGCTGGTATTTCCGAAAACGACGAAGTGGTAACGTCGCATATCAGCGACAAATACCTGCAGGGAATTTTGATTGGATACATCCAGGATATTACGCTGGATGCCAATAATATGACCTATAATGCGAATCTGGTTCCGGCTGTGGATTTTGCACATCTGGAAGACGTTCTGGTCATCACTCAGATTAAAGAGCCGCTGATGCCTTTGGAGGAAGAGGCAGAAGGGGAATAAGACAAAGAAGGG
>JAGAPO010000049.1 GCA_017623215.1 Lachnospiraceae bacterium
CAGCACGGGAGCCGCGAGTCAGGCAAATGAGTCTCTCGGAAGACGAATCGCAAGACTTAGAAAGGAGAGAGGGATGACACAGGATCAGCTTGCATCCCTGGTCGGGGTCACCTTTCAGGCGGTATCCAAATGGGAGAACGATCTTGCGTGCCCCGATGTGACGATACTGCCGGTGCTTGCAGACATCTTTGGAATATCAATGGATGAATTATTCGGAAGAGAGAGACGGCCGAGTGAAACGAACGAGAAATTAGAAAAGCTAAAAGAAGACCGGACGGAAGACACAAGAGAGAATCATACAGCAGAAGAATCCTTTGGCTCCGGCTACACCGGGGGAGAATTCGTCCGGCTTCCCTGGGAGGACGATGAGAAGCTTCGAATCGTTGTATTTGACGGACAGAAGCTCCTTGCGGTTGAGAACCTGTCAGAGCAGATTCGTAATATCCATGTAGAACTGGAAGGAGCGGTAAAGGACGTAATCAGCTATCTGTCGGTAACCTGTGACGGAGTCTGCGGAAATGCGACCGCCGGGGGAGATATTGCCTGTGACAGCGTCGAAGGGGGCATTAATGCGGGAGGTAGCGTTACCTGCGACAGCGTGGAAGGAGATGTGCGTGCCGGGGGCGATGTCACCTGTGATTCACTGGAAGGGAACATTACCGCGGGCGGTGATGTTCACTGTGATGACGTGGAGGGAAACATTACCGCAGGCGGAGATGTGAGCTGCGGAGATGTTGAGGGAAATGTAAGCGCAGGAGGCGATGCGAACTGTGGAGATGTCGAAGGAGATGTCCGTGGGGAGGGAGATATTACCTGCGGAGATGTCGAAGGCGATATCCATGCCGGAGGCGCCGTATATCGAAATTAAAAAGGGTCGGGTATATTCGGATTTTCTAATATAAATATGCGAAAATACATGGAAATACAATCTCATTTGCGGTAAAATGCTGTTATAGACTTCCAAAGAGGGAGACCGAAAAAGGAGGACATGCTATTATGAGCAAGCCGAGATGGATATGGCATTACGGAGATTTTGAGATTTATCATAGCCTGCTTCTGCACTCGAGAAGACAGGAAAAAGGCACAGATTACCCGGCGATGTGGAAGACGGATTCCCCGTATACACTCGTTGATTTCTTTAAGGATTTTGAGACCGATCACGAGGAGACACTGTGTGTAACGATGCTTGGGAAGGGCTATGTACTGTTAGATGGTCAGGGGCATTACAGACCCGGAGAAGTCATCAAGGTTACCCCGGGAAAGCATTCGATTCGCATTCGTGTGTCCAATATAGACAGTTTTCCGTGCGTATTCGTAGAGTCCGAGAGCGCGCCGTCGGATGAGAGCTGGACAGCCTGGCATCTGGCGGGAGAGAGAGTTCCCGCGGGAGGAAGCCCTGCGATCGAGAGCAAGGATCAGACGCCGGAGGTATTTCCGTTCGCCTATGAGAGAATTCATCCGATCGGGACAAGAGCGGAAGGAGACGGCATTCTGTACGATTTTGGAAAAGAGACCTTTGGCTGCGTGCTCCTTACCGGAGCGGATCCGGAAAAGAGCGTATCGGTATATTATGGGGAGTCAGAGACAGAGGCCCTGGATAAGACGGACTGTATCTTATGGGAGACGGTAACCGGCGAGTCCGAATACAGGCTGCGTACCAGGGCATTCCGATATCTGTACATAACGGGAGCGGGCGAAGCGGAGGTTGCGGCTGATTACGAGTATCTGCCGCTTGAGTGGAAAGGAAGCTTCTCCTGTGACAGTGAGCTGATCAACAAGGTATGGGAGACCGCGGCATATACCCTGCATCTGAATTCGAGAGAATTCTTCTTAGACGGTATCAAGAGAGACCGCTGGGTATGGTCGGGCGACGCTTACCAGAGCTATATGATTCAGAATTACCTGTTCTTTGACAAGGAGATCGTGAAGCGTACGATTATTGCGCTGCGCGGCAAGGAGCCGGTTGAGCGGAATATCAATACGATTCTGGACTACAGCTTCTACTGGATTATCAGTCTGTACGATTACTATCAGACCTTTGGAGATCTGGAGTTTGTAAAGCTTCAGTATCCGAAGATGAAGACTCTGTTAGACTTTACCGAGAACAGCGTGGATGACAACGGCTTCGTTACAGGCGGAGAAGGTATCTGGATCTTTGTTGACTGGTCCGAGATGGACAAGGATGGAGCAATCTGTGCGGAGCAGATGCTACATCTGCAGGCGATTAGAGTTATGGCAAAGGTTACAGAACTTCTTTACGGTCATGACGGAGGCTATCAGAAGCGCGCGGACGAGCTGAAGGAGAAGATTGATGCGTTCTACTGGAGAGAGGAAAAGGGGGCTTACATAGACAGCTATACCTCCGGCCGTGAACTGGTAACCAGACATGCGAATATATTTGCAATTATGTATGGAATCGTGGATGAGAAAAGGACGGAATCCATTGTGAAGAACGTGCTGATGAACGACGCGGTTACACAGATTACAACGCCGTACTTCAAGTTCTTCGAGCTGGATGTTCTGTGTAAGCTTGGATATCTGGAAGCGGCGACCGAGAGAATGGAGAACTACTGGGGCGGCATGATTCGCCTTGGCGCGACCTCCATCTGGGAGCAGTTCGATCCGAACGAGAAGGGTGCGGAGCATTATGCAATGTATTCCAATAAATATGGCCGTTCCCTCTGCCATGCGTGGGGCTCCGGTCCGGTATATCTCCTTGGAAGATACTATCTTGGTGTCGCTTCGACTGCACCCGGGTATGAGACTTATGAGGTAGCTCCGAAGCTCGGCGGCTTACAGAAGGTAAGCGGTAAGGTTCCGGTGAACGGAGGAATCGTATCGGTTGCATTCGACGGCGAGACCGTTACGGTATCTGCGGATAAGGACGGCGGAGTTCTGAAGATCTGGGGTAAGGAGTATGCGATCGAGGCCGGAAAAGAGCTGTGCGTAACGAAGGAAGCATAAGGCCTAAAAGAAAGGGCGCCAGGAAAGAAAGTATAAAAAAGAAAAGATAAAAGGAAAAGATAAAAAGGAAAGCGTAAAAGGAAAGTGTAAAAGGAAAGTATAAAAGGGCTGATGAGAACTGGAAGCTGCTCTAAAAAGTTAGATTTTTAAGTCTGACTTGGAAAGACAGTTCACCGATCGATGTTCTCTTGGCCCTTTCTGCGATAGTCCTCGCTCCGTTCGCGGCAACAGCGGCAAGTCTTTTCTGCGCAGCAGCGGAAAAAGAAGTTAACAAACTGAAGGAATGTAAAAAAATTAATATTTGTCCCCGCGGGAAATTGCGATATGATAAAAGCAAACGAACAATGTTCTCGGGAGGGAGACAAAGATGAATTACGATGGATTAGAATTTTTCAATGCTGCAGAGGTGGAAGAGACCCGCAGAGGAGTAAGAATGTATCGATTCCCGCGCGCGGTCTGTGATGCGATGGGAGCGCCGCTTGACGATGGAGTGAACCGGTTCGGGCGTTATGTCTCGCAGACAACGACAGGCTGTGAGATTCGATTTGTAACCGATGGCGACAGAGCACGGATTGCGCTGACTTCTCTGGATTTTGACGGGTATGTGCAGGTGTTCTGCGGTGATTTTTTATATTACAGCGGGTATGATTATCAGTTCCCGGTAAAGAAGGATCGGGTGACGGTCATTGAGCTGAAGCGTCCAAAGATGTTCGATTCCATGAATCCTGAGCTTCAGAGGATTTCGTTCGCGCCGCAGGTCTGGAGAGTCATGAGCGGAATCAATATGACGCTTGCCATGGTGGAATTCGAAGGCTTTGGCTTTTCCGTAAGGCCGCCGAAAGCGGAGGAGGTTCCTGAAAAGACGCTGCTTTGCTACGGAACTTCGCTTACCTACGGAGCCTGTGCAAGCGCGCAGGGAGTTGCGTATGTGCAGCTTTTGGGGCGTCTGCTTGGCTGCAATATTCTAAATAAAGCAATGGGAGGCTCCTGCATGAACGAATCTGAAGTGGCGGATTATTTTGTGTCGGGACGGGAGCAGTTTGATGGTGTTTTTCTGGAAAATAGTGTAAATATGGGAAGAAGTGTGGAATTATACCGGGAGCGGGCGAGTTACCTGCTGCAGCAGCTGACAGCCGCATATCCGGAGATTCCGATCTATTGTGTGACCTGTTATCCGAATCAGTACAATATGGTGGGTAACTGTGCAGTACCTTGCCGCAAAAGTACGGACTCGGAGGAAGGCAGGACTTTGGATCAGAAGGATGTTATTATGCGCGAATTGGCGGAAAGCTATCCTTCCTGCAGGGTAATCGAAGGAGCCGATATGATGGATCATTCGACGGATCTGACGATGGATGGAATTCATCTTTCTGATTACGGTCATATCAGGGTAGCTCAAAATCTTGCGCAGCGTATCATACTTTAGAACACAGCAATCCGGATGTCGGACCGCAAAAGCCGCAGGAATGGGGCGGGCAATTACCGATTCTGGGAGAATGAAGGAGGAAGACCATGAGACAGATCACCAATCTTAAACTTACCCACAAAGAAGGAGTCAGCTGCAGCTTTGAATTGCTGAAACGATGCAGGGACACGGCTTTTTATCAATTTTCTTATACATCGCAGGAAGAGGAGGTACCGGCTGAGGTTACGGTTCAGTGGCGCATTCCTTCTGTCAGCATCTTTTCCACCTGGAATCCGATGACACGGTTTGAGCGCGCGCTTCGGACCGTGTACACAGCGGGAATTCGGAGTGAATCCCGGATGAATTTCAGCGCACCCATGCAGACACTGATTGGAGCGGACGGGAAGAATGTGCTGACGTTTGCGGTGTCCGACGCAGTTACTCCGCTGACGATAAACACACAGATATACGAAGAGGGAATGGACATGATGTGTCAGATTACCTTCTTTACCCGGCCCATGGAAATACAAAAGCACTATGAGGCGGTGGTGAGAATTGATTTCTCGGACATTCCCTACTATGAGGCAATCGAGGCGGTGGAGAACTGGTGGAGCACGGAATGCGGAATGACACCGGCGAAGGTTCCGGAAGCGGCGAAGGAAGCGCTGTATTCTACCTGGTACAGCTATCATCATGATATCACGGAGGAGGCGGTTGTGGAGCAGTGCCGGAAGGCAGCTGCGATGGGAATGAAGACAGTGATTCTTGATGCGGGCTGGCAGATGAAGAAAGAAGGGGATCCCAGGTACGGAGACTGGAAGGCCTATAATCCGGCAGTGAACGGGCTTACTGATATGGTGGAGAAGATTCATGGGTTTGGCATGAAATTCGTTCTCTGGTTCTCCGTCCCGTTTATTTCCAAAGAGGCCGAGGTATGGAGCCGTCTGGGAGAATATGTGTTGGATGATACGCCGGGAAGACGTTGGTATTGTCTGGATCCCAGATATGCGCAGGTAAGAGAATATCTGGCAGAGGTCTATGAAGAGGCAATCAGGCAGTGGAATCTGGACGGCCTGAAGCTGGACTTCATTGATTCCTTCCAATTAGGGGAATATGCGAAACGCGAAGATCCGCGCAGGGATTATGAGTCGCTGGAAGAGGCGGAGGAGCGGCTCCTGTGTGACATCTCAGCACGCGTAAAGCGCGTTAACCCGGATATTATGCTGGAATTCAGACAGGCTTACATAGGCCCTAAGGCGAGAGAGACCGGAAATATGCTTCGGGTCTCGGACTGCCCGAACGACGCTCTGTTCAACCGGGTGGGATTGATTGACTTAAGATTGCTGTCCGGCAGAACCGCAATCCATTCGGATATGATCGGCTGGAATCAGGAGGAGACCCCGCAGGGCTGCGCGAGACAGCTGATTGCGGTATTATTCGGCGTGCCGCAGATATCCGTCCGGATCGAAGAGCTGAGAGAAGAACAGCGGGCGGCATTGCAGTTCTATCTGGATTTTTGGAATGCGAACAAAGAGATTCTTTTGGACGGCAAGCTGATTCCGCTGAACCCCGAGATGAATTACAGCGTTGTGGAAGCGCGGGGCGAGAACAGTGCCATCGTCGTATGCTGCGGAAAGAATGATATCCGATCCGAAAAGGACTGGGATGTGTATACCATCGTGAACGGAAGCGGTGAGACGAGGATATTCCTTGAATATGAAGGAGAGGAGTATCCGGCGGAAATAACGATATATGACTGCATGGGCAAAGCTGCGGCGCAGTCCTCCGGAACAATCAAGCACGGTCTGAATAGCTGGAAGATACCGGAATGCGGAATGGCGGTCCTGAAAAAAGACAGCTGATTCACAAAGAAGCAAAATGCGGCAGGGCGATCCGATAGAAGATTGATGCTCCGGAGAGAACGAAATACGGCAGGAAGCCTGAGAAATTGTTGATATAAGGAGAAATCAAAAAAGTGGAGGACAGAATGAAGACAGCGGAGAGGGAAAAGGATTCGATGAGATTATGGTATCGGAACCCTGCAAGCCGGTGGGAGGAGACGCTTCCCATCGGTAACGGCAGCCTGGGAGCCATGATCTGGGGTGGGATCAGTCAGGAGACACTGGGACTGAACGAAGAAAGTGTGTGGTCCGGCTATTATAAAGATAAGAATAACCCGGAGGCCTTCCAATATCTGGAACAGGTCAGAGAGCTTATCTTTTCCGGAAACTGTCTAAAAGCGGATCAAATCATCTGTGAAAAAATGATGGGAGAATTCAACGAATCCTACCTTCCGCTCGGAACGATGGTAATTAATTTCTTGCATGCGTCTTCAAAAGCGAGGACGGAGCAAGAACAAGACATCCGGGAGCCGGAAGAGGCATACATCCGGGAGCTAAATCTCGAAGAAGGAATTGCCAGGGTCAGCTATGACTGCGGCGGACACCATTACGAGAGGGAATACTTTGCAAGCTATCCGGCAAAGGCGATTATTATGCGGATTCGGAGCGACGCGCCGGTCCTGCATATGGAGATTTCGATGAATTCTTTGCTGCATTATCAGTGCACGGCCCGGGAAGATGGAATGGATTTCCTTTGTAAATGCCCGGAGTATATCGATCCGTCCTACATGCCGGACAGAGAGGAATCGGTTGTCTGGGGAGATAAGGGAATGGAGGTGCGGGCGGAGCTTCGCGTATTGTCCTGTGACGGAACGATTACCGCACTTGGAGAAAGCCTTTCCCTTGATGCCGCGAGCGAATGCGTGTTGATGCTCTCGGCGGTGAAACCACCGTGTATATCCGGGAAAGAAGCGAGCTATGAAGCGCTTAAGGAAGCACACGTCCGGGATTATCAGGCAATCTACCGAAAAGTCGTGCTGTATCTGGGAGAGCAAAAGGACCTTCCGACGGACGTACGGCTGAACGCATTAAAGGGCGGGGAAAAGGATAACGGGCTGTATGCACTGTATTTCCAGTATGGAAGATATCTGTTGATCGCATCCTCCAGAGAGGGGAGCCTGCCGCCGAATCTGCAGGGGATCTGGAGCTGGGAGCTTCGTGCGCCCTGGAGCAGCAACTACACGGTAAATATCAACACACAGATGAATTACTGGCTGGCGCAGAGCTGCCATCTGGAAGACTGCATGGAGCCGTATTTCCGGTTTATGGAGCGAATCTGCGAGGAGGGGAAGAAGACGGCAAAGATTCATTACAACTGCCGCGGTTTTGTCCTGCATCACAATGTGGATTATTGGGGAAATACGAATCCGGTAGGCTTGCTGCCGGGTCAGAAGGAAAGCGGAAGACAATTCGTTCAGAGCGCATTTTGGCCGATGGGCGGAGCGTGGCTGACATTGGAGCTGTTCAAAGCCTATGAGTATAATCCGGATGAGGCCTATCTAAAAAAGATTGCGTACCCCATTACCAGAGAAGCCGTATTATTCTTAAATGATTGGCTGGTAGAGTATCAGGGAGAATATGTGACCTGTCCGTCAACCTCCCCGGAGAATTCCTATGTGGATGCAAATGGGGAGCGGGTGCGTTCGACCATCAGCTCGGCAATGGATCTTGCGATTATTTCAGAGTTATTTGACCAGTATATCCGTATGTGTGAGATCCTGAATATCCATGACGAGCTGCTTGTACAGGTGAAAGAGAAGCGGGCGGGATTAAGTCCATTCCGGATCGGAAGCTACGGACAGCTGCTTGAATGGAGGGAGGAATATGAAGAGTGGGAACCGGGACATCGGCATCTGTCCCATCTGTTCGGATTATTCCCGGGAGAGCTGTTCGCAGGGAATGAAGAATTGACGGAAGCGTCCCGGATTGCCCTGATGCATCGGCTTCAGAACGGCGGCGGCCACACGGGCTGGAGCTGCGCATGGATTATCAATCTGTTTGCTGCACTGAAGGATGGAGAACGGGCATATGAGTATCTGAAGACACTATTGACCCGTTCGACGTATCCGAACCTTTGGGATGCCCACCCGCCGTTCCAGATTGACGGGAATTTCGGCGGGACAGCGGCGATTGCCAATATGCTGGTACAGGACCGAGGCGGAAAGGTGGAGATATTGCCTGCGCTGCCAAAGCAGTTTGAAAGCGGCTATGTAAAAGGACTGTGCATCAAAGGCGGGAAGGCCGTGGATATCCGCTGGAGTCAGGGAGGGAAAGAAAAGGAATATCATATTTATAAGAAATAAAAGCCTATAACGATTCTGGCAGAGGCGGTGCCGTGCAGAAGATTGGATGGAGCATACTGCCGATGAGGCGGAAGGGGAAGAATCAGCTTTTGAGAGCGAATGCGGGATTGTGCTCCTAACAGGGATTCTATCAGCTGAGAGAGAATCAGCGGATAGAATCCCTTCGTGCATTTTCTTCATTTTTGAGCGCGTTCCGCTTTCCCAAGATTCCGGAAGAATACAAACAAGAACGGAATGCATACCAGGAAGGTAAGCAGATCCGAAATCGGCTGCGTCATCTGCACGCCAAGGAGTTCGAAGTACTGCGGCAGAATCAGAATCAGGGGCAGGAAAAAGATGCCCTGACGCAGACAGGAAAGAAAGGTGGCCTGGAACGATTTTCCGATGGACTGCATGAGCATATTGGTGGGAACCGAGAGAGCCTGAAGGGGCATTGCAAGGAACTGCAGGCGCGCGGCCAGCGTTCCGATATGAATTACTTCCGCATCTCCGCGGCGGAACAGAGCAATCAGCTCAGGTGCGGCGATGAACCCTGCGATCGAGAGCACACTCATCATAACAAAGCCGGAGAGCGACGTGAACCAGAAGGATTTGCGGACGCGGTCATAGCGTCCGGCACCGTAGTTGAAGCCGGCGACAGGCTGAAAGCCCTGGCCGATTCCGAGCATGACGGATAATACGAACATAAAGATGCGTCCGACAATCGACATTGCTGCGACTGCCGCGTCTCCGTATACCGCTGCGTTATTGTTCAGAGCAACGGTCGCGATGCTTGCAAGTCCCTGACGGCTGAAGGACGGGAGACCGGTCTTTACGACAGCAAAGTAATCCTTCCGGTCTTTGGAAAGATAGCGAATCGAAAGACTGGTTGTACTCTTTCCGCACAGAAAGAACGAAAGCAGAATCAAGAAGCTGACCGCCTGGCTGATAACTGTCGCAATTGCAGCGCCGGCAATTCCAAGGTCAAAGACAAAGATGAATAACGGATCCAGTGCGATGTTAAGCAGCCCGCCAAGCGTCAGACCGATCATGGAAAAGGCTGCTTTTCCCTCTGCGCGAAGCAGATTGTTCATAACAAAGGAGGAAGCCATGATTGCGGCTCCGAGCAGGATATAGCGTGCATAATCTCTCGCATAGGGCAGAATCGTAGGCGTCGCGCCAAGCAGCCCCATCAGCGGATCCAGGAAAATCAGGCCGAACACGGTCAAAAGCAGACCGAACGCAATCGCGCTGTAGAAAGCGGAGGCGGCGATACGGCGGGCCTTCTCCGGTTCCCGGCTTCCGAGCAGCCTTGACACCAAGCTTCCGGCACCCATTCCGAGCGTGAATCCAACGGCCTGAATAATCGCCATCAGGGAAAATACGATTCCGACCGCGCCGCTTGCGCTGGTTCCGAGCTGGGAGACAAAAAAAGTATCCGCCATATTGTAAATTGCGGTGACCAGCATGCTGATAATAGTGGGGACCGCAAGGGTCAGAACCAGTTTCGGAATCGGGGTTTCGGTCATCTTTTGATATTGTGCTTCGCTATTTGGCTGCATATTACTTCCTCCTTTGATAAATACCGTGCAATGAGCAGCGGCTTATAATTAAAACTATCATAATGCGTTCTGAATATGAAAATGCTCACAGAAGAGCGGACACACCAATTATAATAGGAAAGAGAAAATTTCGCAATTCCTTTTGTTGAAAATTCGGATATTTTTGCAGGAACGGGCCGGAACACTCAAGTCGGGCGGATTTTATAAAGAGACTTGCTAAGAGAAGAAAAATAAGGTAAAATAAATGGGAAGCAGTTATTTTACCTAACTGCCTCATCGCACGCTATCGGAAAGGGAGGATATATGATTATCAAATTTTACTGGACGAAGGAGGAGTACCGGGCACAGGCGTTACGGGGCGTATTGCTGAAGCGCTCACCGGTGATTGCTCTCCTTGTGCTTTATACGGCTGCGAGTCTGGTTAGACTTGCGTTAGACGGGCATTTTGGATTAATCTGGATAACGGATGTGGTGGTATACGTCTACGGAATCGTGAGGATTGCTCAGACTGTCATTGGAGTGCTGCTGCAGTGCCGGAATCTGAAGAAGGTGTATGTTACTATGAAGCTGCAGCCTGAGCAGTTGGAAGTGGAGATGATTGTCGATCCCTATCGCTCGGCCGTGACCAAGAAGTGGGCGGAGCTGAAGATAAAAGAGTCTGCCGACATCCTGCGGGTTCAGGGAACGAAGCATTTCAATGTGCGGATTCCGAAGGGAAGAATCGCGGAGAAAGAGGTGCTGGAGCTTAAGAAGCGGATCGATGCGGCCGGCGGAAGATAGAACGGAAGGCTTCGGTTATAGGGTTGAATCAAAAGAAAGGATGGACGGGAAGATATGAGACGATTCGGAAAAAGAAAACTTGGAAGACTGGCAGTATTTGCAGCCGGAATGCTTGGGCTGGTTCTGTTCTGCCCGAATACGGATTCCGGTGCACAGGCGGCTGTGGTTCCGGCAATCGGAGAAGAGGATCTGGAAGGAAAGATTGTAATCTTACATACGAACGACACGCATGCGCGTGTGCAGGAGGATACAGAGAATGGTCAGATGGGCTACGCGGCGGTTGGCGCACTCAAAAAGGCATGTGAAGAGGCCGGAGCGGAGGTAATTCTGCTCGACGCGGGCGATACGCTGCATGGACTTCCGTTTGCGACGGTATCGCAGGGCGAGTCGATTGTGCGCGTGATGAACGCGGTCGGCTATGATGCGATGACACCCGGCAATCATGATTTTAACTATGGAGTTGACCGGCTGGTCGAACTGGCACAGCTGACGGAGTTCCCGATTCTGTGCGCGGATGTGGTGGATAAGGAGAACGAGGAGCATATTCTGGACTGCCACATGATAATAGAAAAGAATGGAATCAAGTTCGGTATATTCGGACTTGCAACGCCGGACACGGAATATAAGACGAATCCGAAGAACATAGAGTCTGTCTGGTTCACAGATGTCTATGAAGCAGCTTACAAAGAGGTCGCGGCTCTTAAGCAGGAAGGGGCGGATATTATTATTGCGCTGGCGCATATAGGCCTCGATGAGAGCAGCGTTGTGACCTCAAAGGAACTTGCGGGCGAGGTGCCGGGAATCGACCTGATCGTGGACGGGCACAGTCATTCGGTTCTGGAGAATGGTCTCTGGACGGACGATACGTTGATTGTAAGCACCGGCGAATACATTGAACAGATTGGCGCGGTTATTGTGGATGAGGATGGAACGATGACAGCAGCCCTGGTGAACCCGGAGGAATTTTCCGAACGCGATGAAGCAATAGAAGAGGTAATGAATGAGGTTCAGGCAGAGCTTGATGAGCAGCTAAAAGAACCGGTCGGTACGATTGCCGTTGATTTGAACGGAGAGAGAGAATACGCCCGCACCGGCGAGATAAACCTCGGTAATTTGGCGGCGGATGCGATGCGATACGCGACCGGAGCAGATATTGCAATTACCAACGGCGGCGGTATCCGGGCGTCCATTCCGGCCGGGACGATTACGAAGAAGGATGTTGTAACGGTATTTCCGTTCGGTAATTATGTGGTGACGAAGCGAATCAAGGGTTCGGATCTGATTGCAGCCCTGGAGCACGGTGTCCGTGCGTATCCGGAACAGATCGGCGCGTATCCGCAGATATCCGGAATCACGTTCACACTGAACACCGCGGCGGAGCCCGGCAGCAGAATCAGCAATGTGTGCATCAACGGGAACCCGATTAATCCGGAGTATGATTTTCTGGTAGCGACGAATGACTTCCTGGCAGCAGGCGGAGACGGCTATACGATGTTCACAGAGGCGAAGACGGTGAATGAGTTCGGTTCGATGGAAGAGATTCTTGCGGAGTATCTGCAGACCGAGCCCGATCCGGAGAGCTTCGCAGTGGGAAGAGTAACGGTTGTGGAAAAGCCGGAAGAAGAGTCGGATGAAAAAACTGCGGATGAGAAAGCTGCGGACGAGGAAGCTGCCGGGGAGAGCAAAGAGGAACCGGAGACGGAGAGTCAGGAACGTATTCTGTACCTTGTACGCAAGGGGGATTGTCTGTATAAGATTGCAAGAGAGCAGCTTGGCAGCGGGGCACGCTGGGAAGAGATCTATGAGTGGAACAAGGAGAACATTGCGAATCCGGAGCTGATCTATCCGAATCAGGAACTGATTCTGTATGCAGGCTGAGGAAGAGACGCAGGCCAGGCGGATTCGGTTCTTGACAAATTCGCATCCTGTAGTATAATAAACATATCGTGCATATGCACATATTAGAAAGGGCACGTTACTTACGTGCCTTTTCCTGTGCACTAAATGACGCAAAGAAGGCATGATACAGCGTGCGGGTCTCCCGCGGCAAATTTATGTCGGTCCCTCAAGCGGTTTTTGCTTCGGCGGCGGACAGAATGGAGGATTTGGGTGCCAAGAAATGCGAAATGCAGGCGGGTCTGTCAGGAATTCTCCGAACGGGTATTTACTCCGCAGGAGAAGCCGGAAGAGTTCATCACGCTGAATGTGGACGAGCTCGAGGCGATCCGACTGTGCGATCTGGAAGGGCTTGACCAGGAGGAGGCGGCCGGACGAATGGGCGTATCCAGAGGAACCTTCCAGCGAATGTTATATTCCGGCAGGAATAAGTCAGCCGAAGCCCTTTGTATGGGCAAGGGCCTGGTAATTGCGGGCGGGAACTACGAGGTTGCGACCACGCACTGCAAGTGCGGAAAAAGCTGCAGAAGCTGTCCGCAGGAACTAAAAGGCAGGATGGGCGGACAGAGCATGCCGGAGAATTGTAAAAAAGCATGAGCGCATACGCGCGGAAATGAGGAAAATTATGAGTGAAGAGAATGTAAACCAGATTCCGGAAGAGAATCAGGCTTCCGAAGAGGGATGTACGCATGACTGCTCCAGCTGTGGAGCAAGCTGCGGTTCCAGAAAGCCGGAGAGCATGCTGGAGCCGATGAACCAGTTCAGCAACGTAAAGCGTGTCATCGGCGTTGTCAGCGGCAAAGGCGGCGTTGGTAAGTCGTTAATTACTTCGTACCTGGCCGTGTTAATGGGAAGAAGGGGATACCGGACCGCAATTTTAGACGCGGATATCACGGGACCGTCCATTCCGAAAGCATTTGGAATTCATTCCAAAGCACAGGCGAACGATCTCGGAATTCTTCCTACCCTTACCAAGAACGGAACCGAGATCATGTCGGTCAACCTGCTCCTGGACGAGGAGGAGACCCCGGTGCTCTGGAGAGGCCCCATTATCGCTGGTTCTGTAAAGCAGTTCTGGTCCGAGGTTGTCTGGGGCGACGTTGACTACATGTTCGTGGATATGCCTCCCGGAACCGGTGACGTACCGTTAACCGTATTCCAGTCCCTGCCGCTCGACGGTATCATTATCGTAACGAGCCCTCAGGATCTGGTATCCTTAATTGTTGCAAAGGCGGTCAACATGGCAAAGGCAATGAACATCCCGGTGCTCGGCCTTGTTGAGAACTACAGCTATGTACAGTGCGGCAAGTGCGGCGAAAAGATCAGCGTATTCGGCAAGAGCCATGCCGAAGAGACCGCTGCGAAGTTCGGATTCCCGTTGCTGGCTAAGCTTCCGATCGATCCGGCAATCGCGGAGGCGGTAGATGCGGGACAGATCGAGGGACTGACCGGCGAGTGGCTTGATGACGCTGCGAACTACCTTGAGAACATGCTTCCGGTTGAGAAGCAGGGAGAGAGCGGCAATATCGTAATTGCTGCTGCAACCGATGAGAACGGCAACGTGTCCGGTCATTTCGGACACTGCGGGATGTTCACCATCTACGCGCTTGAGAACGGCAATCTGATCAGCCGCGTAACCGTGAAGCCCCAGGCAGGCGGCCATGAGGCGGCTGCAGAGTTCTTAAAGGGCTATGGAGTTAACGTCGTGATCTGCGGCGGAATCGGCGGCCCTGCAATGCAGCTGCTGATGGAGGACGGAATCCTTGTCGTACCCGGAATGCAGGGCGACGTAGACGTTGCGGTTGCATCCTATCTGGACGGAAGCGCAGGCACAAGCTGCGAGGCGAACTGCGATCACTCCGACTGCCCCGGACATGAGGATGGCGGTGAGTGCGGCTGCTCGGGTTGCTGCCACTAATCAATCGGAATATCAATTGAATCAGAAGGTAGAATCTTGGAGCATGATTCTGACGTGAAAAAGAGGCTATTCACCAGGTGATACACTCCCTTCCGAACAGGCAGGCATACAATGCGCTTGTCTGTTCGGAAGGGAGTATTCCTGTGTGACGGTCTTTTTTTGATGGAAAATTCTGGTGCCGGAAAATCAAAAGCGTGCCCTCTTTTTTAAAAAATGTAGCATTTTATGAAAGTGGCTTGTGATTTATACTATAATATGAGCTTTCTATATGCAATGAGGCATGAGAGGAAATAGAGCAGTCCCTTGCTTCCTTTCATTCATAATTTAGAAATAGCAGCAGAAAAACGGGAATGTTATGATGACTGAAACTTACAGACGGACAGATAAGAGTATAAAACATCAAAGGGATGAGAAATTATGTATAAGCTGATTATCGCGGATGATGAAAGACGCATCAGAGAAGGGTTAAAAAAGATTGTGGATTGGGAACAGCTTGGTTTTGTTGTAACAGAACTGTTCCAGGATGGGCAGGAAGTAATTGAATATCTGGACTATATGATTCCGGACGTTATTCTTACGGACATTAAAATGAACTTTGTGTCCGGTCTTGATGTAGCAAAATATGTATATGAAAATGAACTGCCCTGCAAGGTTATCTTAATCAGTGGCTACCAGGAATTCGAACAGGCCATTGCGGGGCTTCGATACGGCGCGGCGGATTATCTGCTGAAGCCTACCAATGTGGATCAGATACAAGACACATTTCTCAAAATTAAAAAGCAATTGGACGAAAAACAGGCGCAGCTGCAGAAGGAAAGATACGACAGAGAACGGACGGATGAAGCAATTCAGCTGCTGGAAGAACGGTTCTTTGCGGATATAGTCATGGGAGTGATGGAAAGCAGAGAATACATACAGGACTGCATGGGAGTCTTATATCCGAATCTGGATATCGGAAACTGTCGGTGCTTTCTGGCTGACCTTTATATCGAGAACTATGAGTACTATATGAATAACGTGTGGGAATACAGCTATGACCAGCTTGAGATGAATCTGCGCAATTTTCTGAAAATATATGAGGGAGACTATCGGTTTCATATCGTATACAAAACGGATAATCTGATTGAACTGCTGGCTATCAATACCGGGAATGCACAGGAACCGTCTTTTCCGGAACAGTTCTGCCTGGACGGTCTGCTAAAAGAAATGGAGCAGAGCTTCGGATTCCGGGCAAAAGCGGAGATTCGGCAGAGGTATGATGATATTTACCACGTGAACCATCTGCGGGAAAAGGTATTGGAAAAAGAGGATGACGCTATATTAGGGCAATATATCAAAGAGCAGAAGAAGCTGGTAACATCGAATATTGCAATCGGAAATATCGTTACGGCTCAGAAGCTATATCACAATATTGTGGATGAAGTGGATAAATTACCGGTTCAGAAAAGAAATAACATTGTAATTGATATCCTGTCTACGATTAATGATGTACTATGGGAGACGAATGAGCAGCTGGCAGGGGCAATTCAGCCGATGATGAACTATTCTGACATTCTGTCCATGACCCGGATACAGGATATCCTGAACTGGTCGGATCGACTTTTTGATCGAATCAGGATCTCAGATAACCAGCAGGATTCCTCTGGAAGCAGTCTGGTAGCCAGAGCAAAGAATTATATTAAAGAGAACATCTACAGAGACATTTCACAGGAAGAATTAGCGAATAGCCTCTACATATGTCCTTCGTATCTAAGCAGACTCTTCCGCAAGCAGACCGGAGAAGGATTTTTGCAATGCGTGACCAGAATGAAGATGGAGAAAGCAATTGAGCTGCTGCGGGAACCGCAATACAAGACCTATCAGGTGGGGGAGATTCTGGGATACAAGACTCCGCGCTACTTTGCCAGACTGTTTCGCGCGCATACCGGCATGAATCCAAGCGAGTACCGGGGAAAGGTATTACATATAGGTGAAAAATTTGAAGGAAATGAATAAAAAGATTCGATATTATTTTAGTAATTACAAATTCAACAGCGTATTCTTTAAAAACCTGACGATGATTCTGGGCGTTGTGATGATACCGATTGTCGGAATTCTGTTCCTTGGGTATTACAGCTGCAGGAATATGCAGCAGAACGAGATCCGGGTATACAGTGAGAAAAGTGCGGAAAATATTCTGACAGAGGTGAACCGAATACTGACGGAAGCAAAGACAGAACTGCTGTATTTCGGAGGAAGTACAGATATCAGGCTATATTTGTATGATAGCCAGCTGGATCAATACTACTACAAAATCAATAAGATTCTGGAATTGATGACAATGCCGATTATTGCAAAGGATTATGTGGATAGCGTTTTTGTATATGCGGCCTCGAGCGAAACGGTCATAGACGCAGGAAAAGGAGCTCTGAAATATGAAAATTATGAGAACAGGGAGATCATAGAATATTACCTGAACCAGAAAGACGAAAAAAGAAAATTTTGTGTGGTAGACAACAACGTAAGAGAATATCTCAGGAAGCAGTTAGTGGTATTCTGTGATGTCTATATGGGAAAGGAGATAAAGGGACTATTTGCAATGAGTCTGGATCAAAAGGAATTGCTGGAGGAGCTTGACATCCCAGAGAAGATTGATTTTTGTATAACGGAGAACGGGAGTGTGATTCTTTCCTCCGATATGTCACTTCTGGAAAAAAATAAGGAAGAAATTGCATGGTTTGAATCCGGGAATGAGACGGTTATCAAGGAGAATCACTGCATTACGTCTCTTGCGGATGAAGGAACCGGTCTGGAAATTATCATGCGGATGGATATAAAAAACTATCAGGATCAGCTGAGCTATATGCGTGGATTTGTCTTTGTGTTCCTGCTTGTGATTATGTGGGCAAGCTTTGGATTCGCCGTCATCATTTCCATCCGGCTTTTTCAGCCGATTGAAAGGATCGCATCCTCGATTCAGCAGTATACCAGTGTTCTAACCGGAGAAAAAGAAATGTTCCTGGAGAAGAACGAGTTGGAGTATATCTTAAAATCCATACAAAAGACGGTAAACGCGAAACAGGATATTGAGCAGGAATTGCTGAAGCGTATTGAACTGCTGAAAAAGGCACAGGCTGTGGCGCTGCAGTCTCAGATTAACCCTCATTTCCTGAACAATGCTCTGGAGACAATCAACTGGACCGCGAGAGATCTGCTGGGCAATCAGAATGAGATCTCGGAGATGGTGGAGCTGCTGTCAAAAATGTTTCGAATGGCACTTGAAAGCACAGATATTGTAGTTCCGCTCCAGACTGAGATCGAGCACTGCAAATGCTACCTGAAGCTTCAGGCAAAGAGGTATGAAGACAAATTTGAGGTCATCTGGGATATTGAGCCAAACGTGTATGAGTATAAAATTATAAGAATCGTGCTTCAACCGTTGCTGGAAAACGCCATTTATCACGGAATTAAGCCTTTAAGCGGCAGGGGAACGATTACAATAAGAGGGAGGGTGCGGAATGACCGTGTCGAACTCTCCGTGATTGACAACGGAATGGGGATGACACGGGAGCAATTCGAGAAGCTTCAGGTAACCATGAAACAGGAGGAAATCAAAGAGAGTACGCATATCGGTCTGTCAAATGTGAACCAGAGACTGAAGCTGTATTTCGGAGAAGAATATGAGATGGAGATAGAAAGCAAAATCTCTGAGGGAACATCGGTTACGATACGGATTACAGGAGAAAAATAATGACAGGGGCACGAAATGGAAAATGAAAAATCGTGCCCCGTTTTTATTGATTTGTGTCATTTTAAGAAACCCTTCGCCTTGGTATAATGAAACCCATAAAAGAGAAGATAATCTGTGATAACAAAGATTTCGAAACAGCACATGTGTGTTCGGATGCCTAAATTTAGGGCTGTCGGCGGGAGATTGATTGGGAAAGGAAGGGTGCTATGAAGGAAAAAAAAAGAATCAGAAAAAAAGGTTTTTTGGACAATGTACAGCTAATATCATTGGCGCTTCCAGCGGTTGTTTTATTGGCGATTTTTTCTTACTGGCCCATGTTCGGAATTGTTCTGGCATTTAAAGATTATAAAGCTTCCAAAGGTATTTGGGGAAGTCCGTGGGCAAAGTTAAAGAATTTTGAATTCTTTTTTCGATCGCAGGATTTGACCCGGATTTTGAGAAATACATTGGTGTTAAACTTTCTGTTCATTATCGTTGGAATTGTATGCGCGGTTTTGTTTGCCCTGGTGATGTTCGAAGTGAAAAAAGCAAGCCATGTAAAAGCTTATCAGACCGTCGCTATCCTGCCGAGCTTTCTGTCCTGGATTGCGGTTGGATATATTGTGTATGCTCTGTTGGAGCCTACGAAAGGAATCCTCAACCGTATCATAGAGGCGTTTGGAGCCGAGGGGATCTCGTGGTATACGGAAGCCTCCTACTGGCCTGTTATTCTGCTGATTGTCAGCCTTTGGAAGAGTGTTGGGTTGGGAAGTATCATATATTACGCTGCACTGATGGGAGTAGATAATGATTTGTCCGAGGCGGCGAAGATTGACGGAGCCAACAAGCTGCAGCAGACATGGTATGTTTCGATTCCGCAGATTATACCTGTTATTATGATTCGCTTTATTATGAGCGTTGGAGGAATCTTCCGTTCGGACTTTGGACTATTTTATAATGTAACCAGAAACATAGGAGCTCTTTATTCTACAACAGACGTTATTGACACATATGTATATCGGGCTCTGATGGTGCAGGGAAATATTGGAATGTCCAGCGCGGTTAGTGTCTTCCAGTCAGTTGTATGTCTGATAACGCTGTTGGTGACGAACGGAATTGTAAGAAAAGTATCACCGGATAATTCGTTGTTTTAGGAGGTGCTTGGATGAAAAAAAGCAGGGAAACGCAGAAAAGAAAGCAGGAAAAAACCAGCCTGCCGGTACATATCTTCTTCCTTTTGTTTGGATTGATATGCCTGATTCCATTCATAACGGTAGTGTCCGCGTCTTTTTCGAGCGAGCTCGATCTGGCTCGCTACGGCTTTCGCGTATTGCCGAAGAAATGGGATCTTACGGCATACAAATATTTGTTTGAGAATCCCAAGATGGTTTTGAATGCTTATGGGGTAACGATATTTATTACAGTGGTGGGAACCGTCTTTGGCGTGCTTTTTATGGCAATGGTTGCCTTTTGTCTGGCAAGAAGCAGTATGAAGTTAAAATCCGTGCTGACCTTCTACATCTATTTTCCGACCCTCTTCAGCGGAGGCCTGACTGCAAGTTATATCATTAACACGCAGTATTTGAATTTGACGAACAGTCTTGCAGCATTGGTTGCGCCAGGGCTAATTAATATCTTTAATGTTTTTATGATAAGGACATTCCTGAAGCAGCAGCCCGCTTCCCTGTTCGAAGCAGCAAAGATTGATGGAGCCAGCGAATATGCTATCTTTTTTCGGATCGCCCTGCCTCTGGCAAAACCGGTGCTTGCCACCGTAGCATTTCTGACCGCTTTGGATAAGTGGAATGAGTGGTATAACTCTATGTTGTATATCAGGGATAATGACAAGATTACGCTGCAGCATATGCTGCAGAGAATGATGAACAACATTAATGTATTGATGGAGAATATGGATAATATTCCGATGGGCGTGAATCTGGCTGATATTCCGGGAGAGAATCTGCGAATGGCAATGCTGATCGTATCAATCGGCCCCATGATGTGCTTCTTCCCGTTCTTTCAGAAGTATTTTACAAAAGGAATGACGGTTGGAGCAATAAAGGGGTAATGAATCGGAATCTATAGAAGGAATCCGTTTTGGATGACTTCTGTATGATAGAGAAAAGCAAAAACAAAAGGAGGTAAGAGCAATGAAAAAAAGAATCGTTGCAGTTATGATGGCTGTGCTGATGGGGATCAGCGCATTTGCAGGCTGTGGCAAGGGAAATTCGTCCGACCAAGCAAAAGGAACGAATCAGGAAGGAAACAAAGAACCGGAAACGGTAAAATGGCTGTTATTCGGTACGGAACCGGAAGACCATGATATGGTTATGGAAGAACTCAATAAGCTTCTTGTTGAAAAGATCAATGTAAAGCTGGATCTGGAATGGATTGCGGAAAGTGAGTACGAAACCAGAGTAAAGTTAGCGGTCTCCTCCGGTGAGGATTTTGACCTGTTATGGGTTTCAAACTGGATGAATCAGTTTAATGAGTACGTAGCAGAGGAAGCGCTTATGCCTCTGAACGATTTGATTGAAGAGTATGGTCAGGGAATTGATGAGACCCTTGAGGACTGGGTCCTGAATTTCGGTACAGTAGGTGATACAATATATGCAATTCCATGTCTGCAGATTCTGGCAAATCAGCGCTGCGTTATGGTTCAGAAGGATCTGGTAGAGAAGTATAATCTGGATACAAGTCCGGTAGAGGATTATCGGGATCTTGAAGGTATATTAGAGATAATTAAGCAGAATGAACCCGATATCATTCCGATGCGTGCGAATGTGAAGCCGGAAGTGACTCATTATGAAAGTCTTGTGGCAGCAGAAATTTGGATATCAATGACGGACAGCAGTGCTACTCCGATTGAGGATGATTCGGTGACGTGGGAAGCTGCTAAGTTAAAGCGTGAATGGTTTGACAAGGGTTATATCAGAGAGGATGTAGCAACGATAACGGATGATTCCGGTGATGCTAAGGCGGGGCGTTACGCAGTAATGACAGAGGCCTATAAGCCCGGAATAGAAGCAGCAATGGCGGATGCGTATGGCATAGAGTGTGTTGCGATTCCGATTGGAAATCCCTATGTATCCGCTACTGCGGGACAGGCAACCATGATTGCAATGAATGTGAATTCCGAGCGTCCGGAAGCTGCGATGAAGTTATTCAATTGCGTATACACGGATGAAGAAGTATTCAATATGCTGTTATTTGGAATTGAGAATGTTCACTATAAGAAGGTTGCGGACAACCGTGCAGAGTTCGTAGAGAATACCAAGTATAGTATGTCCAGTAAGGCGTGGGAGATTGGCAATCAGTTCCTGGCATGGTATATTCCGGGACAGGCAGATGGAACCTGGGAAGAGACCGATCAAATGAATAAGAACTCCATCGTATCTCCGCTCCAGGGATTTATATTTGACTCTACCGGAGTCCAGGCTGAGCTGGCTCAGATCGCAGCCGTAATAACAGAGTATGAGAATTATATGTATACGGCGGAGGATTTGGAGAAGACGCATAAGGAATACTTTGAAAAGCTAAAAACTGCCGGACGTGATACCGTGCTGGAAGAGCTGAAGAAGCAGATTGAAGAATGGAAGGCCGGAAAGTAGTCATTGTGTGAACATCGTATCTGCAGCAGGATAGCTGACGGACAATGGGCTCGCAGCTGCCGGGAGAAAGCTCCGGCAATTAACATAATAAGACGGGCCAAAGTAACAAAATCACTCGAAAGTAAAAATATTCCCCCTACCTGTACCCCTTTTTCAAAGGTATAATAAACGTACAGGACGGAGTTGAAAAACAGACAGGGCATCTGACAAGTTCGTTTGTCAGATGCCCCGTTCTGTTTTCCGAAGGAGCGAAGAGAAAATACGAAAAGGAGGACATTTTTATGACAGTCATTCCGGAACTGCGGGAATGCAGAACCTGCGAACAGAAAATTACGTTTCATACCGGGTATCGTTTTGAATTCGGGAAAGGTGTATATAACTCAGTCGCAGCCTACCTGAACACATTTACCACTCAGGACGATGCCGCACCGCACGCGATTATATACGAGAGCGATAACCGTCTTGGTGAGGAAGAATACCGACTCGACATCGACGAAGATATTCACATCACATCAAAGGGGGAAAAAGGAGCATTCCGAGCGACATCAAGCTTAAAGCAGCTGATGCGGCAGAAAACTGTGTTCAGGCAGCGAATTCACGATTATCCGGACATCCCGAACCGCGGCCTGATGCTCGACATCAGCAGAGGAAAGGTTCCGAAGCTTGAGAATTTGTATCAGCTCGCGGATATCTTAAGCGACTTAAAATACAACCAGCTGCAGCTTTATATGGACGCTCCGGTCTTTGAATATCAGCATTATGAAGCATACTGCACGGATGTCATTTCGGTTCAGGAATTAAAGCGCTTTCAGCAATATTGCGCGAGCCGTTTTATCGAGCTGGTTCCGAATCAGAACAGCTTCGGCCACATGTCCAACTGGCTGAAGCATTCGGAGCTTGCGCCGCTTGGAATCACGCCCGACGACGGGAGCAGGCCCAATACGCTCAATCCGCTGGACGAAAGAGCGGTGGACTTCGTGGATAGCCTGTATTCGGATTTGCTGCCGCTGCACGAATCCGATAAGGTGAACATCGGAATGGACGAAACCTTTTCCCTTGGAATGGGACAGACCAGAGAGGCCTGCAGGACCTATGGGGCGGAAACGGTCTATGTGGAATACCTGAACAAGCTGATTTCGATTGCCAATACCAAATACCACAAGACTCCCATGTTCTGGGATGACATGGTAATCGAGAAAGAAAAAGCGTTCGACAAGGTGGATCCTGAGAGCATCGTCATGGTCTGGGGCTATGAGGCAGAATGGCCCTATGCGGGAAGATGTGCGTTTTTGAAGGAAAAGGGAAGGAGATTCTACACCTGTCCGTCAACCGCCACCTTTGGAAGTATAACGGGGCGTTTTGATAATATGATATATAATGTTGAGTCAGCTGCGAAAGCCTGCATTGCATACGGGGGTGAAGGGCTGCTGATGACCGAATGGGGCGACGGCGGACATCCGCAGTTCCTGGTTATGAGCTTCATTCCGCTGATCTTTGCCGCGTGCTGCTCCTGGAATTACAATCCGGGAAGAGAGGCGACGCCGAAAGCTCACCTCGCCTATGATAAATCACAGGATATCATCCGGCACTGTGAGGCCTACGCGGACGAGTTCCTCTTCGGAGCCAAGGGAATCGGACGACTTCTTCATAAAATGGCGAACTACTACCTGGTTGAGAATCATAACAAATGGAGCGGCACCTATACCCTTTCCGAGGCCTGTGCCCTTGCAGCAGGGAAGGAAAGCTACCTGGATCTGTCAACGGCTTCCATGATAGAGCAGTATATGCTTGCAATCAAAAAGGAGCTTGTACAATACGCGGAGACCGTGCCGTATCTGGACGATATCAAATGCAACTGCGATATGGTAATTCTTTTTGCGAGATTCATACAGTATAAACGGAACGGGGAAAATAACGAATTAAATTCTGCATTAAGAGAGGAAATGATAGAAGTAAAAGAACGTTTCCTGACTCTATGGTGCAGGAATAATAGGACTGCGGGCAGCGAACTCTTTGTCGGAGTATTGGAACGGCTGATCGGGAGCCTGGCCGAGGAGCAATTATAAAAGCGGAATCGTTGTCGGCTTTGCGGCCTTTATCTCTGCCCCAAGTGGACGGGATAAAAAACTACATTGTATATTGAGAAAATCCATGGTAAAATAGATGGAAGAAAAATGAAAAAGAAGGAAGAGTGCAATCAAAAAGCGAATGACGAAAGGGGAGGAGAACACCATGGGAGCAGAGAAAAAGTCCGTATTTGCAAAGATAGCCGCCTTTTTTACCGTGAGGGGAATGATGAAAGGCAAGAGCACGCTCGGTGAGGTTCCGACAACAAAGGACGCCTATACCAATTTCTTTAAGGTAGCGTGGCCGTCGGCTATTGAGTCGCTGCTTGTCGGGCTGGTTGGCTCCGTTGACACGATGATGGTAGGAACGTTAGGAGAGGGGGCAATTGCAGCGGTTGGAATCACTAATCAGCCCAAGTTCATCCTGCTTGCGTTGATATTCTCATTGAACGTTGGAGTTACGGCGGTCGTATCGAGAAGAAAGGGGCAGAACGACAGGGAGGGAGCGAACCGGGTCCTCAGAGTCTGCATTTTACTGTCCGGTCTGATATCCATGACAACCTCGGCGCTTGGGTTCCTGTTTGCAAAACCGATCTTGCTGTTCGCGGGTGCGCAGCAGGACTATTTGGTGGACGCGGAGATCTATTTTCGGATATTGGTAGTCAGTCTGTTCTTCACCGCACTGAATCTGACCATTAATGCGGCGCAGAGAGGTGTCGGTAAGACAAAGATTTCGATGAGAACGAATGTAATCGCCAACGTCGTGAATCTGATATTCAACTACCTGCTGATTAACGGAGTCGGCTTCTTTCCGAAGCTTGGGGTCGCGGGTGCTGCGATTGCAACGTGCCTCGGTGCGATGGCGGCCTGTGCGATCTCCTTTCTCACCTTGCTGCAGAAGAACGGGTATCTTTCCTTCTTTTATAAATGTTCCTGGAAGATTACCAGGACCATTATCGCTCCGGTGTTCAAGGTATCGAGCAGTGCGTTTGTCGAACAGGTATTTATGCGAATCGGATTTTTACTGTACGCGGTGATTGTTGCAAGACTCGGAACGACGCCCTATGCGACGCATTTAATATGTATGAATATCATTAGTCTGTCTTTCTGCTTCGGCGATGGGTTCGGAATTGCGGCTTCGGCGTTGGTTGGGCAGAACCTTGGCGCGAAGAGGCCGGATCTGTCCATGCTGTATGGAAAGGTTGGTCAAAGAATTGCGTTTCTGGTATCGACGGTGTTGTTCTTTATCTTTATATTTGGAAGAACCTTCCTGATAACTTTGTTCAGCAGGGAGCCGGAGATTATTGCGCTGGGTGCGCAGATTATGATTATCGTGGCATTTTCCACGCACGCGCAGAGCTCGCAGGTCGTACTGTCGGGCTGCTTAAGAGGTGCCGGCGATACCCGCTTCGTCGCGCTCGTATCGATCCTCAGTATCGCGCTGATTCGTCCGAGTCTTACCTGGCTGCTATGCTTCCCGCTTGGCATGGGATTGATTGGAGCCTGGGTAACGCTGATCATTGATCAGTTCCTACGTTTTATTTGCAGCTACATGCGATTTAACAGCGGAAAATGGCAGAAGATTTCGCTGTAGCGCTAAAAGGGCCCTGAGGCAGGGAACGCCGAAGGAATATGGGACAGGCTGCCGGGGCAGCGGCCATTGATTTGGGGGGTGACCAGATTGAGATAGATATTCGCGTTTCAAAAGACATTGTTCTGCCTTGCCTTGTAGTTGCAATTTTAGGGAACGCATGATACAATAATAGGGAGCGACGGAAAGAGATAGAGAGCATGGGTAATTCTATCGCCGTCATGGAAGTAACAGGACAGAGCGGAAAGGAGTAATGTATCATGGCAAATGTTCCGACTCCCCACAATGGGGCAAAACAGGGAGAGATCGCGAAGACTGTACTGATGCCGGGAGATCCGCTGCGCGCGAAGTTTATCGCGGAGCAGTATCTGACGGACGTAACCTGTTTTAATACGGTAAGAAATATGCTTGGTTTTACCGGAACCTGGAATGGAAAGAGAGTATCCGTCATGGGCGGCGGAATGGGAATTCCGTCCATCGGCATCTATTCTTATGAGCTCTACCATATGTATGATGTCGATACGATCATTCGCATTGGTTCGGCGGGAGGAATAGCGGATCATGTTCATCTAAAGGATCTGGTCATCGCGATGGGGGCGTCTACGAATTCCAACTACGCAGCACAGTACCGTCTGCCGGGCAATTACGCGCCGATCGCGGATTTTGAACTGGTTAAAAAGGCGTATGAGGCGGCGCAGGCAAAGGGCGTGCACACGGCAGTCGGCAATATCCTTTCCTCAGATATTTTTTACGGAGATGACTTCAGCGATAATGATCGCTGGAAGCGCATGGGAATTCTTGCGGTCGAGATGGAGGCAGCCGGCCTGTATATGAACGCGGCGAGAGCCGGAAAGAAGGCGCTGTGAATCTGCACAATATCAGACCATCTGTACACGGGAGAAGCGCTTTCGGCTGAAGAACGACAGGTTGGTTTCCGCGATATGATGGAGGTCGCGCTGGAGATTGCGTAACAAAGAACGCAGTTCAGGAAAGGATAATTCCGGGAATTCATGTTTTATCAACTGATTTTGAGGAATATCCTGCAATTTTTGCAGGATTCTGATTTCGGTCCGGAATTCTGATAGAATGTCAGTAACAGGAAAAAAGCGAAGCAATTAGGAGTAGGAGGAATACGGATGCCGAATCAGAGAAAATTAGAAGAGCGCGCCGAGAAATACCGTCAGGAATATATAGCAGCCTTGGAAAGAGCCAATGCTGCCAGAGAGACAATGGAAGGAAAGCAGGGCAGGCAAAGAAAAAGAGCCTATAATCAGGCGGATAAGCTTGCGAAGAAGGCCGCAGAGGCAAAGAACGCATATAAGCTGGCTGCGGGAAGAGCGGACGGAAGCATCAGCAAGGACGAGGAGAGCAGACAGTTCTGGTCCAGAGTCAGACATAGAGGGTATGATTTTGTAAAATTTTTCGTAGATAAGTTCAGAGCGTCTAATGCCTGCACGAACCTGGATCATCAGGTAGAGCATGACGGGCATAATCTGGTGAATCAGGGGCGTATCTATCTTGGCGGAACCAAGCCGATGTTCGAATATCAGGACGCGGCACAGCCGGATAAGAAGTATCTGTTCAAGGAAGCGATTACCTGCGTTGGTACGGAGAAGCCGGAGGGCGCGCATGTATGCGCGGCGGCATATCAGCTTCAGAAGGCAATTAATCCAAGCTCCGCAATCGAGACCTTTACCCAGATGGATGGAGGCAGAGTGCTCGGCTCGTTCCAGGAGAAGGTGAACGTGGATGGGAACGCGCAGGATCTGTTCGAGTGGCAGAACCGCCCGGAGGGACAGCGCGGAGCGATTGAAGAGCACTTAAAGCCGCAGATTTTAAGAGAGCATACGGTTGACTGGCTGATTGGCAACTTTGATACCAAGGGCGAGAATTTCGTGATTGATACAGATGGTCATATTCGCGGGATTGATAAAGAGCAGGCCTTCAGCTTCCTGGAGGCGGAAGGTGCGCAGCATATGAGCAGGACCTACCAGCCGAACCCGAATAATACATTATATAATGTGATGTTCTCGGAATTTGCGGCAGGCAGGATGGAGCTGGATCTTCAGGAAGTCTGTCAGACAATCGGAAGAGTGGAGCGGCTTGGAAGAGAAGAGTATCTTGGAATGTTCGATCAGGCTCTGGAAGCAAAGAGCAAAGGCGATGCGGCAAAGAAGGCGCGTCTTGCGGACAGGATGATGGAGCGCAAGGAAGGATTGCGCGAAGAATATCGGACCTTCTTCCAGGGGTTAATCGAGGAACGCTATCCGGTGAATACTCCGGATGCAGAGCGGAATGCGCAGAATCAGAGCAGGAGAGATGAATATCTGGACGCACAAGGCGGCTTTGTATTCCGCGATGAGCCGGAGCGTATGACAGTAAAGCAGCAGAGAGAAACAGCGGCAATGCGGGAAAATACAGTGGATCATGAGGTGCAGAGAGAGGCAGTGCAGCCGGTAAGAGAGCGCCTGACGGCAGAAGAAATCAGGGAGTTCACAGGAAGAACACAGGAAGAACGGATGCCGAGAACGAGAACAGAAGCAGCTCCGGGACGGCAGAAAAACCCGGAAAAAGGAAGGTAGGTTCGGATAATAAGGGGACACAGAGTATGGCGAGGGCGTCTGCGGCAAGCGGACGCCCTAAAATAATGGGCGATAAAATAGAGCGGATATGGGAAGAAGGTATCCCATACAAAAAAGTTGTATTTTAAAGAAAATAAGTTTATAATAAAAATACCGGAGACAGACAAACGTCCGTGTCCGGCAACAAGCTGCAGTATAAAGAAGGTTTTGTGGCCGACAGCCCAGTTTGGGGGTGTCGGCGGAATGGAGGATCATGATGGACAACGAGAAGAGGACAAATGTAGAGAATCCTTTGACCTGCAGGAATGTTGGAGAATTAACCGTGCGGAAGAACCTTCCGCCCTCCGACGCTCTAAGTGACCTTACGTGCAGACAGTTGATTCAGGAGGCAATGAACAGTTTAAAATACGCCTATGCGCCGTATTCGAATTTTAAGGTGGGCGCAGCACTGCTCACAACGAAGAAAACGATCTATACAGGCTGCAATATCGAGAATTCTGCGTATTCGCCTACGATCTGTGCGGAACGAACTGCGTTCGCAAAGGCGGTCAGCGAGGGAGCGCGCGATTTCGCGGCGATTGCGATTGTGGGAGGAAAGGGCGGAATTCCGATGGATTACTGCCCGCCGTGCGGAGTGTGCAGACAGGTTATGATGGAATTTTGCGATCCGAAAAAGTTCGTAGTCATCCTGGCGAGATCCGAGGACGATTACTGGGTATACTCGCTGCAGGATTTACTCCCGATGGGATTCAGCCCGAAAAATGTGGCGGATTGAAAAGGAATGGAAAGAAGGCAAAAAGACAGCGGGCGAAAGACAAAAGTGCGGCAGACAGATGACAGAATCATGACAGAAAGAATCCGATGCGAAAGGACGCGAAAGAGATATGAGAGAATGCAGATTTGAAGATATTCAATATTTGAATGTGGAGCTCCCGGAGGATATTCTGAAGAAAAAATACTTCGGAGACTTTGAAGGAGCGGCGCGCCTGATTGATATCAAGCTTGGGCAGGATATTCCGGATGCACTGCGGCGCAAACTTCTGGTAGAGAAAGAGATTCTCCACATTCTTCCGAAAGAGTATATCTATTCCTTCGAAGAAGCGATGGAGAAGATTCGAAAGAAGATCCCGGATTTTACAGAGGAGGAATTCCGGGAGAGAGAAGAACTCGGAAGAATTGACTGGTTCTATGTGAACGGAGAGGTTCGTTATATTGACAGCTTCCTTGGAACGCTTCTTAAGACGGACGCCTCGTTAGCGGAACGCGCAAGAAAGGCGGAGGAAGCGAACGCGGACAAGGTGGAGGGCCAAACAGCGGCACCGGTTACGAAGAACCTTCTGGATGAAGCGATTGCCAAGATGAAGGAGAAGGGAAGCCTGACCTGTCATTTTAAGATTCGCGGAACCATTCAGATCGGAGAAGAAGCATTTGTTCCGGGAAAGAAAGTCAAGGCATGGCTCCCGCTTCCGATTGACTGTATCCAGGTGAAGAATCCGAAGGTGATAAAGACGGAGCCGGAGGCGACGTATATCGCGCCCGAGACCGCGCCGCAGAGAACCGCTTACTTTGAGAAAGTTATGACGGAGAATACCCCGTTCCTGGTAGAATACGAGTATGATAATACGGTGAACTATGTGGATCCGAAGCCGGAAGTGGTAGAGGAATATCGAAAAGGAGGAGAAAAGCCGTTCCCTGCATTCGACCCGGAGAAAGACCTTCCCGGACGCGGGGAGCCGACGCTTGCGGATATCTCCGAGCAGGCTCCGCATATCGTGTTCACTCCCTACATAAGAGCGTTAAAAGATGAGATTGCGGGAGATGAGACGAATCCGCTGCTGCTTGCAAGACGTTTTTACGATTTCGTGACAACTAAGGTGAAATACTCGTTCATGAGAGAGTATTTTGCGATTGAGAATATTCCGGAGTATGCTGCGCTTAATAACCGCGCGGACTGCGGAGTTCAGGCACTGCTGTTCATCACGCTCTGCCGCTGTGCCGGAATTCCGGCGAGATGGCAGTCGGGACTCAACGCAAGACCGGATTCGGTCGGCAGTCACGACTGGGCGATGTTCTATGTCGCGCCATATGGCTGGATGTTCAATGACTGCTCGTTTGGAGGCGGCGCTTACCGCGCCGGAGCGCTCGAGCGCTGGAACTATTATTTCTGCAACCTCGATCCGTACCGCATGCCGGCGAACTGTATGTTCCAGGCGCAGTTCGACCCGCCGTATGAGCATATGAGACGCGATCCGTATGATAACCAGAGCGGCGAGATGGAGTATGAGGACCGCGGCCTTCGCTGGTATGAGGTGGATAGGAATAGGGAGATTTTGGAGGCGTATCTGGTGGAATGATGCAAAGGCATAGCTGCTTTTGAATGACAGGACAAAACGAGCAGTCCGCTGCACATACGTGCCCCGCACGCCCTTTCGTCAGAATCAGGCGTTGTACGGCACGAATGCGCAGCGGACTGCGTCTTTAAATAAGATAGCTTTTTTATCCTTATCAACTGTGGCTTTATAAGGGGTAATTCTCCCCAAATGCGCTACACTAATAGCGTCATAAGGAGGAAGAGATATGTACCGATTACTGATTATAGAAGACGACAGAGGAATTGCAGAAGCGATCAGGCAGCAGGCTGAGATGTGGGAGCTTCAGGTCGGGTGCGTGCAGAATTTCCGGAATATCATGGCGGAATTCGCGCAGTTTGACCCGCATATCGTACTGCTGGACATTATGCTACCCTTTTTTAATGGGTATCACTGGTGCGCCGAGATTCGGAAGGTATCGAAGGTGCCGATTATCTTTATATCCTCCGCGTCCGATAATATGAATATTATTATGGCTGTGAACATGGGGGCGGATGATTTTATCGCGAAGCCCTTTGATCAGAGCGTGCTGATGGCAAAGATACAGGCGATGCTGCGAAGAACCTACGATTTCGGAACGTCGGCGCCGGTACTGGAACACCGGGGCGCGCTGCTGAATACGGGGGATAATACCGTGACCTACCGGGGCGAGAAGCTTGCGCTGACAAGGAACGAGTATCGGATTCTTTTGAATCTGATGCAGAATAAGGGAAAAGTGGTGAGCAGGGAAAAGCTGATGGAGCAGCTCTGGGAGACGGACTGCTTTGTGGATGAGAATACCCTGACTGTAAATGTGGGAAGACTTCGAAAGAAGCTGGATAACGTGGGGCTGAAGGCGTTTATTGAGACCCGATTCGGAGTGGGATATCTGATTCCGAATGAGGAGAGCGGGGAGGATTGCGGTGCGTAAAGAATTTCGCTTCTATCTGAGGCAAAAGAGGAGAGCATTCGCAGCGGCAGGGAGCTTCTGCCTGATTTTTCTTGGAAGCTTTGCCTTGTATCATCTGCCGGTGGCAGCGGTTTTATATCCGGCAGGACTTTGTGTCCTGTTCGGCAGTATTCTGCTCGGTTTGGATTACCGAAGAGAGCGGAAGAAATATGAGAAGCTTCAGGGCATCCGCGGGCTTTCCGATGTGGTATCGGATGTACTGCCGGATTCGGAGGGCTTATGTGAGGAAGCATATCAGGAGATTCTGAGGCTTCTTTGTGAGGAACAGAAGGAATATCGCGACGGAATGGAGCACAGGTATTCCGACATGATTGATTATTACACGATCTGGGCGCATCAGATTAAGACGCCGATCGCCTCCATGCGACTGACACTGCAGAATGAGGATTCCGCGGCAGCAAGAAGACTGTCCTCGGATCTGTTTCGGATTGAACAGTACGTGGAGATGGTTCTGATGTTCCTGAGACTGGATTCGGATAGCTCGGATTATGTGATCCGGGAGACGGACCTGGATATGATTGTCCGGCAGGCCTTGCGCAAATTTGCCGGCGAATTCATCAGCCGCCGGATCGGCCTGCGCTATGAGCCGCTTGGAATATCGGCGGTTACCGACGAAAAATGGCTTTCCTTTGTAATCGAGCAGGTGTTATCCAATGCTTTGAAATATACGCCTTCCGGGACGATATTCATTACGCTTGAGCGGCCAAAGACCTTATGTATCCGGGATACCGGAATCGGAATCGTGCCGGAGGATCTTCCGCGCATCTTCGAAAAGGGCTACACAGGGTATCACGGGCGCGAGGATAAAAAGGCCAGCGGGCTCGGATTATATCTTTGCCGGCGAATCTGCACCAATCTGGGGCATCGCATCACGGCGGAATCTGCGCCGGATGTAGGAACGACAATACGGATTGATCTGGAGCAGACTGTGCTGAATACCGAGTAGCATGAAACGGCGTTTCTTACAAAAATGTTAGATTTCCAGGGGGGATTGTAAGCCGATTCGATGGTGTGTGCAATCTCCTTTTTGATACAATAAGTGCAGAAATTGGAAAAGGAGGATTTTTGCAATGAGTATATTGGAAGTGAACGGGTTGAAAAAGGTCTATACAACCCGTTCCGGCGGTCATAAGGTGGAGGCGTTAAAGAAGGTCTCGTTCCTTGTGGAAGAAGGCGAATACGTGGCGATTATGGGAGAATCCGGATCGGGAAAGACAACCCTGCTGAATATTCTTGCTGCGCTTGATAAGCCGACGTCCGGAACGGTGCTGCTTGACGG
>JAGAPO010000050.1 GCA_017623215.1 Lachnospiraceae bacterium
AGCAGGGTGTGCTGTTGCCGGGATCCAGTATATCATAAATCGAATGTCAAGGTCAGGTAGTATTCTCTGCGAGAATCTCCACCTTACCCTTGACATTCCGTTAAAGGTGAAGTGTAACCAATCATTGACACCTCAACACGGGTTAGTGAAGGAAGATGAAATTAAAGCTTGACATCTGAATTTTATATGTTAAAATAAAAAATATCTATATACAAAGGCTTTGATGGTAATTATAGGAGTTCATTTTCCTGCAGAGAGGGGGAGTCACCGGCTGCAAGCTTTCCTGGGTTCAGATGAATGTCCGACTTTCGTACCGGAGCTGGATTCCTGAAGACGCTGCAGCCTGCGGCTGTTGGTAGGGAATGACGTGATGCGCACGTTACGCGCGGAATTGAGAGTCCGAAGCGATTCGCTTTGGGAATCAGGGTGGTCCCGCGGAATAATCCGTCCTTGTGTCAGCGCACAGGGACGGTTTTTTTTGTATCATAGGGAATTTCTTCGGAATTCTTTATAGGGTAAGAAATGGAGGCTGTTTATGAAGGAAAGATTGCAGGCAATCCGGGAAGAGGTTGCAAAACAGATTGAAGCTTGCGCCGATATGGACAAGCTGAATGAGATTCGGGTAGCGTTCCTCGGGAAGAAGGGTGAGCTGACGAATATTATGAAGTCGTTAAAGGATGCGACTGCAGAGGAGCGTCCGAAGCTTGGTATGATGATTAATGAGGCAAGAGCCGAGATTGAGGAGAAGTTATCCGAGAAGAAGGATGCGTTCGCAAAGAAGCTCCGTGAGGAGAAGATGAAGGCGGAGACGATTGATGTCACGCTTCCTGCGAAGAAGCCGATGATGGGGCATCGCCATCCGAACTCGATTGCTCTGGAAGAGGTGGAGAGAATCTTTATTGGTATGGGCTATGAGGTTGTGGAAGGGCCTGAAGTGGAATACGATTACTATAACTTCGAGGCATTGAATATCCCGGCGAATCATCCTGCAAAGGATGAGCAGGATACTTTCTATATTACAGGCGATATTCTGCTGCGTACGCAGACGTCTCCGGTTCAGGTTCGTGAGATGGAGAAGGGGAAGCTTCCGATTCGTATGATTGCACCGGGACGCGTATTCCGTTCCGATGAGGTGGATGCGACACACTCCCCGAGCTTCCATCAGATCGAGGGACTCGTTATTGATAAGAATATTACATTTGCGGATTTGAAGGGAACGTTGGCGGAATTCGCAAAGGAGCTGTTCGGTGAGCAGACTAGGGTTAAGTTCAGACCGCATCATTTCCCGTTCACGGAGCCGTCCGCTGAGGTGGACGTAACCTGCTTTAAGTGCGGCGGAAGCGGCTGCCGTTTCTGTAAGGGATCCGGCTGGATTGAGATCCTTGGCTGCGGTATGGTGCATCCGAAGGTTCTTAAGATGAGCGGTATCGATCCGGATGAGTATTCCGGTTTTGCGTTCGGTGTCGGCCTTGAGCGTATTGCGCTGTTAAAGTATGAGATTGATGATATGAGACTGCTGTACGAGAACGATGAGCGTTTCTTAAAGCAGTTCTAATCACGGGAAGCAAATAGAGAGGATGGCGTGAAACGTGCGGGAGAGCTCCTTTCACGCAGAAATATATGCGTGGCGGCCCGATTGTGCGGGTTGTCAGCAAGAATGGGAGATTAGTTATGAATACACCGTTATCATGGATTAAAGCGTATGTGCCGGATCTTACCTGTACAGCGCAGGAATATACGGACGCGATGACCTTAACCGGTACGAAGGTTGAGGGATATGAGCGCCTGGATCAGGATCTGGAGAAGATTGTTGTCGGTAAGATTTTAAAGATTGAGAAGCATCCGGATGCGAATAAGCTGATTGTATGCCAGGTTCAGATTAATGAAGAGGGAGAGACCGTTCAGATCGTAACGGGTGCTCCGAATGTAAAGGAAGGGGACGTGGTCCCGGTTGTATTAGATGGCGGAAGAGTCGCAGGCGGACATGACGGAAGCAAGACTCCCGGCGGTATTAAGATCAAGAAGGGCAAGCTTCGCGGTGTGGAGTCCCGCGGTATGATGTGCTCGATCGAGGAGCTTGGTTCTTCGCGAGATATGTATCCGGATGCTCCCGAGGAAGGTATCTATATCTTCAGCGATAATCCGGCTTATGACGGATTAAAGATTGGTTCGGACGCAGTAGAGGCACTTGGCCTTCACGATGTATGCTTCGAGTATGAGATTACTTCGAACCGTGTTGACTGCTTCGGTGTTCTCGGCATTGCGAGAGAAGCGGCTGCGACGTTTGGAAAGGAATTCCATAAGCCCGAGGTTCCGGTAACCGGTAACGATGAAAAGACCGAGGACTATATTGAGGTCTCGAATGAGGCTCCGGATCTTTGCAGCCGTTACGTTGCAAGAGTTGTAAAGAATATCAAGCTGGCTCCTTCGCCGATGTGGATGCAGAGAAGACTTGCGGCGAACGGAATCCGCCCGATTAATAATATCGTAGATATCACCAACTATGTGATGGAAGAGTATTCCCAGCCCATGCACGCATATGATCTGGATCTGATTGCAGGGAAAAAGATTATTGTACGCCGCGGCCGGGAGGGCGAGGAATTCCAGACGCTCGACGGTCAGATGAGAACGATCGATCCTTCGATGTTAATGATCTGTGATGCCGAGAAGGCGGTCGGAATCGCCGGTATCATGGGCGGAGAGAATTCGAAGATTACGGACGACGTTAAGACGATGCTGTTCGAGGCAGCGTGCTTTGACGGAACCAATATTCGTCTTTCCGGCAAGAAGCTCGGTATGCGTACCGAAGCTGCTGCGAAGTTTGAGAAGGGCCTTGACCCGAACACTGCGATGGAGGCAATGAACCGTGCGTGCCAGTTGATTGAGGAGCTCGGCGCAGGTGAGGTTGTCGGCGGCTGCGTTGATATATACCCGGTGAAGAGAGAGGAGTCCAGAATCCGTTTCGATTACACCCATGCGAATAAGCTGCTTGGAACGAATCTGGATAAGGAGACGATGATCGGGTACTTCAAGAAAATTGATCTGGGGTATGATGAGGAGACGGATGAGGTGATCGTTCCGTCCTGGAGACAGGATCTGGAGTGCCAGGCCGATCTTGACGAGGAAGTTGCGAGATTCTACGGTTATGGCAATATTCCGACCACGCTTCCGACCGGTGAGGCGACAACCGGTAAGATGTCATTTAAGCTGAGAATCGAGGGCTATGCAAGAGATCTGGCGGAGCAGTTCGGCTTCTCCGAGGCGATGACCTATTCCTTCGAGAGCCCGAAGGTATTCGATAAGCTTACATTGGATGCGGAGGATCCGCTGCGCAATACGGTTACGATTATGAACCCGCTTGGCGAGGATTACAGCGTTATGAGAACGCTTCCGCTCAATGGTATGCTGACCTCCCTTGCTACTAACTACAACCGCAGAAATAAGAACGTGCGTTTATATGAAATTGCAAATATTTATCTGCCGAAGGCTCTTCCTTTAACCGAACTTCCGGACGAGAGAACCCAGTTCACACTCGGTATGTACGGAGAGGGCGACTTCTTCGATTTAAAAGGTGTTGTAGAAGAGTTCCTTGAGAAGGTTGGATTAAAGGGGCTGGTTACCTATGATCCGGCAGCAGGCCGCAACTACCTGCATCCCGGCCGCCAGGCAAATGTCATCTACGACGGAATCGTAATCGGCTACCTGGGCGAGGTTCATCCGGATGTTCTGGATAATTACAACATTGGAGATAAGGCTTATATTGCGGTGCTGGATATGCCTGAGATTACCGCAAGAGCGAATTTTGATGTGAAATATACCGGCATCGCAAAGTTCCCGGCTGTTACCAGAGATATTTCCATGGTTGTGAAGCATGAGATTCTGGCAGGCCAGATCGAGGCGGTCATTCGTAAGAACGGCGGCAAGCACCTTGAGAGTATGAAGCTGTTCGATATCTACGAGGGCAGCCAGATTAAGGCAGGCTATAAGTCGATGGCTTACTCCTTAAGCTTCCGCGCAAAGGACAGAACGCTTGAAGAGAAGGATATTACTGAGGTTATGAATAAGATTCTTGGAGGCCTTGCTGAGCTTGGAATTGAATTAAGACAGTAATCGCAGAAAGAGAGGGCTTCCGGGTGTGCTCTCCTGATTGGGAGTCACGTAAGCATCTTCGAACCGAAAGATAAGAGAATACAGGGCTGCTGTAAAACAGGAATGGCTGCAGGCTGTGATGCGTCCGTCGGATGGATACAACATGCGGAACACTGGTCCTGATTTGCGGCAGCCCATGTGTTTTAGTAGGAAATACGAAGCATGCGCCATATTCGTTATAATGGATATAGATTTTTCGAGTTGCGGGAGTACGGAATTGGGAGTGCGGAATTGAAATGTATCTGCAAATGAATATCATTTTCCGATTTATGGAATTTAGCCATAATTTTGCCAAGTTTTTGTCAAATTTGCAGAGTATACTATGATCATACGACAAAAAAAGTGGCAGTTATGAAGGGAGGAAGAGGTATGAAGAGAAGAATATACGGGGTGATGGTATTTCTGCTTGTGTTTGCTGCGGCTTTTTCTGTGATGCAGCCGATAACGGCGCCGACAGCATATGCAGCGGCGGAGCCGGCCTTGAATTATTCTAAGAAGACAATTATTATTGGAACGACATATACCCTGAAGGTGGTGAATGTGACGGATTCCAAGGCGACGTATTCCTGGTCGACTTCGGACTCTTCCGTTGCGGCTGTGAACGGAAAGGGCAAGGTTACGCCGAAGAAAGCGGGTACGGCGAAGATTACCTGTAAGATTACATATTCGGATCGCACTACGAAGAGCGTGTCCTGTACCGTAACAGCGAAGGAACGTGTAGTGGCTACGGGAGTAGAGATTAATAATGCGAAGATTGGGGACATGAACGCGCATGTTATGACAGTCGGTGAGGAATATGATTTCAACCGGACGCTGACTCCGTCGACGTCAACGGACAGTACCTATTGGGTGATTGCAGATGAGGAATACGCCCAAGTGGATTCGAGCGGTGTTGTAACTGCGCTGAAGGCCGGTATTACCAGACTGGAAGCGAGAACTTCGG
Organism: Lachnospiraceae bacterium; assembly: GCA_017623215.1. Classification (GTDB taxonomy): domain Bacteria; phylum Bacillota; class Clostridia; order Lachnospirales; family Lachnospiraceae; genus Caccomorpha. The sequence goes on from JAGAPO010000050.1 coordinate 5,093, forward strand.
TGAATAAGACGGAGGCCCTGAAGGCAGAGAATACGATTACGGACAGTATCTATCTGTATATTCTGCCGGATTCGGAAGGCTCGGGAGAGGGACAGAATCCGTCCGCAGCGCCAAGCGCGACGCCGGTTCCGGGCGGAACAGCAGCAACCCCGACTCCGACTCCCAGACCGACAGTTACGGCAACCCCGACACCGGGCGCGGATCAGGCAGTTATAAAGAGCGTCGGCCTGACCGGTTCGAAGGAGCTTAGTATTGCGTTCGGAGCGCCGGTGCTTGAGAGCAGTGTGATTGGCGTGGACGGATACCTGACGAGTGCAGTTTCGATAACGGCAAAGAACAGCAGTGCGGCGGTCGTAGGAGTGCTGACGCCGACTCTGAGTTCGGATGGAAGAACACTGACGATTCGTTCGTCATCTTCATTTGACGGGACGTACGTTATTCTGATAAGCGGAATAAGGACTGAGAAGGGGGAGACGTTCTCCTCTTACTCCAGGGAACTGGCGTTAAAAGATACGACAGGACCCTCAGTTGTTGGGAATACCGAGCTGGATGCGGCCGGATACCGGAATACGATCCGGTTCAGCGAAGAATTGGATCTGAGTGATCTGACGGTTCTTGGAGTGGATACCTCTGTGTCGGAATCGACAAAGGCACTTTTGCTCGATAGGAATATGTATTCGCTGAGTGAGGATCAGACGGCGATTGTGGTGAATCTGAGCGGAATCTATGAGTCCTCCGACCTGAATAAGGAGATTGTGGTTACGCTGAATTATATTAAGGATGCGGCGGGCAATTATACGACACCAACTTTTTTAAAGATTAAGTTATATACGGATACATCGCTGAAAGCACCTTCCGTTCCCTTGAGTGTGGAGCGGACGTCGGTATCGACGCTGACCGTTACTTTCGACAGAGAAGTTCAATATGAAGGATTCTTGACAATCGGCGGAGAGATGTTTTACGGAACCAAGGATACCGAGGATCCGAGAAAGGTTATCTATCAGATTGGCAGTTCGTATTATGCGCAGTCGCTGACCGGAACGCAAAAGGTTACGGTGAGCAACTGGTACAGTTATCATTCCTCCGTCAATACCGGAACTCTGTCGCAGGATTTTATGGTGGATTTCACAATATCCGCACAGCCGCCGAAGCTTCAGACAAAGACGCTGTATTCGACAGTTGTGAATGATGCGTCGGTGATTAATCTGGTGCTTACTTACGACAAGAATGTCCTGGTATCGAATCCAAACGGTGCAATCAATGTGACTCTGTACGATTCCTATGGCAACATTCTGCAGAAGAACGTCTCCTATCAGGCGAAGGTACGCAGCGAGACCGTGACGCTTGAGCTGGATCAGCAGATGAGTCCGGCAGGAACCTATGTGATTGAGCTGCCGGCGGGCTTCGTATTTGACGGTTATATGAATTTCAGCGCGGCGGAGAATTTCGTGGTAACAAAGCAGAACGATACGGCGGGAAGTTCGCTTCCGAATCCGACGATTATGCAGGATTCCCAGGATCCAAGTGTGCTGTACGTGGAATTCCAGGCGAAGCTGGACCAGACATCCGCGCAGACGGTCAGCAATTACCTTCTGGCCAATGCAATCCGGCCGGAGAAGGCAGAACTGATCGCGCAGTCCGATTCTTATGCAAAGGTTCGTCTGACATTCGCATCCGGCGCGATTGAATACGACACCAATTATGTCATTCGCGTCAGCGGAATAAAAGGCTACGGTAGCAGCGGGGCAACCTTAAAGCAATATACAACGGAGATATATTTACGAGAGAACAAGGCACCGATATTCCAGAGCGCAAAGATTATCGGAACGAACATGATTGAGCTTACCTTCCATGACAATACCATGCTGATGGGAACACCGGTATTCAATGTAACTGTGAACGGCAAAGTGATAAGCTCGAATGCATGGTGCAGCGGTACAAGCGTATACATCACCGTATACGAATCCATAGGAACCGGTTACGCAACGATCTCACCGGGGTATGGCAATGAAATAACCGATATTAACGGTAATATAGCAGCCGTTCCGGATGTATTTACGGCAGTTCGGGCTTATTAGCGCATACAGCTAATACGTAGAAGGGACGGGAATACTTCTTAATTATATGGAGGAGGGAGTCCCCTAAGTCATTGGATGGCTTAGGGGACTCCCTCACTATATCAGCATCTCTCAGAACCGCTCCAACCCTTTTCCTAAAATCCCGCCTTTACTTTAGAAATAGGGTGGTGTATAATGTACGTAAAAGCGGAGTCAGAACAATCCAAAGCTCCCTGACAAGCTTGCTTGCTCAGGGGACTTTGGATTGTTCTGAAGGAGCGAAGCAACCGCGGGAAACCGTTAGGGTTTCCGCGGTCTCCGCGTGCGCGGCCGATACCGCTTTTATCCTGAGCCTATATTATTCATCAAGAATTTGGAGAATCAAAGTGAAAAAGAGTACAAGAACGATAATACGCTTTTTCAGCGTAATACTATTCTTTCTATATATACTACTGCTGTCGTACTTTTTGTTCTTCAGCGAGCGGTACGGAAGAGGTGTCTCGGAAGAATACCGTTATAATCTGGAATTATTAAAGGAGATCAGACGATTTATAACCTATCGCCATGAACTTGGAATGGAGAACTTAATCATCAACATAATAGGGAACGTGGCAGCCTTTATGCCATTTGGCTTCTGCCTCCCGGTGATCTCGAAGCGATACAGCGGTTTCTTTCGAATCCTATTTTTATCCGCAGGCTTCAGCTTTGCGGCAGAGATCGTACAGCTGTTCGGCAAAGTAGGAAGCTTCGATGTAGATGATATTTTATTAAATACAATTGGAGGAGTGCTTGGATATATCGGATACCGTATTATCCGGGCTGTTTTTTATCACAGAAAAGGAGAGCGGGGGTAAGAAAAGGATGAAACGAAGGAAAGGCGAGATCCATTTTCAGGCGAGAAAGCATTCCGTTCCGGGAATCCTTTCCCTAATGATCGGAATTCTGGCGATTGCCGCCCTGGCCGTCGTCGCATGGATCTCAGGGTTGAATCGAGGAGAGAGCGGAATATCGGCCGGAATTGCAGGCGTCGTTATCTTTATGGTATCCGCGTGCGGATTTGCAACGGCCCTATATAGTTTTAAGGAAAAAGATATTTATTATACCGCATCTGTATTGGGAGTGCTGCTGAATGGTGCGCTGTTTGCAGTATGCCTGGGCTTATATATGATTGGGGTCAGTATATAAAAGGGTGGAAAGCGGGAGAAAAGAGAATTGCGGAGGAAAAAGAAAGATGGATATTGATAAGCGCCTGTCCGACCAGATTGCATTCGTTCTGGAGGCGGATAAAAGTAAGAGCGTTGGAAGACAGACCTATCTGGCAGACGGAAGCCGCAAGGAGGGCGATGCGGAGCACGCCTGGCATCTGGCGCTGATGTGCATGCTGCTGTCCGAGTACAGCAATGAGCCGATTGATGTGCTTCATACGATGAAGATGGTTCTGATTCATGATTTGATTGAGATCGATGCGGGAGATACCTACGCGTATGATACCGCGGCTAACGCGACGAAGCGGGAGCGCGAGGTAAAGGCGGCGGAGCGGATCTTTCCGATGCTTCCGGACGATCAGGCAAAGGCGCTTCGGGCGCTCTGGGATGAGTTCGAGGAAGGACAGACTCCGGAGGCGAGATTTGCCAATACTCTTGATAAAGTACAGCCGCTGCTGTTGAACGATGCGAGCGGCGGAAGAGCCTGGAGAGAGCACGGCGTGGACGCGGCAAAGGTATTTGCGAGAAATGAAAGAACCGGCGACGGTTCGCAGACCCTTTGGAACTATGCAAAAGCTCTGATTGATGCGAATATCGAAAAAGGAAATCTGAAGCCTTGACAGCGAAATAGGCCAAAAGAAAGGAAAGGAATCATAATCAACATGAACAGTTTTCAGATATTTGAAGAAGAGAACGAACAGGTAAGGGAGCGCTTGGAGCTGTGCAGAGAACGCATTGCCCAGATTCCGGAGGAGAATTCGGTAAAAGAGCCATACCGCGATTACTTTGTAAAGATGGCGCGATGGCTGGAGCTCATTTACCGCACACAGGATGCGGTGCTGAAAGGGGAATACCGGGCGTTGCCCCTGAAGGAAAAGGAAGGGTGGAATCAGAAGCTTTATGAGGATATTTTCCCGGAGAATTATGAGACGAGCTATGCGAACCCGGATTATTGTGTGAAATGCTTTGGCAGACAGTGCGGAAAGCCGCTTACGGTACTAACGGCTGAGCTTCGGGGACTGATTTCCAGCGCATTTGAGGGGAGATTTCTGCAGGTTGTGATTGTATCCGAGTTATTCATTGAGATTTATAATTATTTTGAAGAGTTTAATGAGTATACCCATAAGGATGCGAAGAGGGCGATCTATTATTATGCGTATGATTATGCAGAGGAACTGCAGGAATACAGGACGAGGGAATTGTTAGATCCGACGTTAACCTTTGCTCCGGAGCTGATTTTGGAGTCCGATCTGACAAACCACGAGTATTTGTATGAGTTCGGCTGCTATATCTCGGAGAATGAGAAGAAGCTTGCGGAATATTTCGCAGGGATGACGGAGGATGAGGTTCAGGCGATGGCGGATACCTGGGTGGACGGATATATCAGGGGATTCGAGGTCATGGGCGCTGATCTTTCGAAGAAATCCATTGTCAATATCCGTTATTGTCTCGGCTTTGAGCGAATGGTTCGGGCGGCAGTCAGACGATTGGAAGCGATCGGGAAGCGTGTTACTCTTTACCGGCTCGGCGATAATCTGCTGACCAGAAGGGGAGGACGCCGTATCGGCTATTATGGAACAAGCCCGAATCCACAGTATGATTACGACCATCGCAATGATGATGCACTGATTTATGATAAGGCATTGAAAGAAAGACGAGTTACGGCTTATCGTCTTGCCTATGATAAGTATAAGATCGAGGCGGCGCACTATGCCGGCCCCATGGTATTGGAGACGTTTGGAGACAGGAGTCAGGCACCGGCGAATAAGGCGGCCGCATTAAAGCCGGACAAGCGGCAGATCCGCCTGAAGAATGAATACCAAAGCGAAGTGATGCAGATTGGTGAGAGCTATATTCCGTCGGAGGAGACCTCCTTTACCATTATTGCGTATCCGATTCCGGCAATCGGTGAAGAGTTTGAAGCGATTTTTACCGCATCAAGAGAAGTCAATAATCTGGATAACGCGGCCTATAAACGGATTCAGCAGACGATAATTGATGTGCTGGATCAGGGAGTCTGCTGCACCATTAAGGGAACGAACGGAAATGAGACGGATTTGACAGTGATGCTTCACGAGCTTGTGAATCCGGAAAATGAGACTAATTTTGAAAACTGCACCGCGGATGTCAACATTCCGGTGGGAGAAGTATTCACCTCTCCGAAGCTTGCGGGAACGAACGGTCTTTTACATGTAAGCCGGGTATCGCTGAACGGATTTCCGTATGAGAATTTACGAGTTCGATTTGAGAACGGAATGACAGCGGAGTGTTCCTGCTCGAACTTTGAAAAGGAAGAGGATAATAAGAGCTTTGTATATGAGAATCTGCTCCACAGCCATGACAGCCTGGCGCTGGGCGAATTTGCAATCGGCACGAATACAACGGCCTATGTGATGGGCAGGAATTATGGGATTACGGAGCTTCTTCCGATTCTGATTGCGGAGAAGACAGGACCGCATTTTGCGATAGGAGATACCTGTTATTCGCACAGTGAGGATCACAAGGTATACAATCCGGACGGAAAGGAAATTATTGCAAGGGAGAACGAGGTTTCGGCGCTTCGGAATACGGAGCCGGAGAAGGCGTATTTTAACTGCCATACGGATATCACAATTCCGTATCATGAGATTGGTGAGATTGCGGTTCGGCGGAAAGACGGAAGCAGGATTGCAATTATCCGGAATGGTCGCTTTGTGCTTCCGGGAACGGAAGAGCTGAATCTGGCTTTTGAAACGATGCACTGAGGTCAAGGCCGAAACGGAAGGCTGAGTGAGAAGGGTATAAAACCAACAAATTGCAGATAAGATGAAACGGGTAATCAGAGTTCGTCTTAGAATATAATTATCTATTTACAGAAAGAGAGGACTATGACAATGGCAAAAGTAGGGATTGTAATGGGAAGCGATTCGGATCTTCCGGTAATGAGTAAGGCGGCAGAGATTTTAGAGAAGCTCGGGGTCGAGTATGAGATGACGGTTATTTCCGCACACCGCATGCCTGATGTATTCTTTGATTATGCAAAAAAGGCGGAGGAAAAGGGATTTAAGGTTATTATTGCAGGTGCCGGCGGAGCGGCGCATTTACCCGGAATGACAGCTGCGCTGTTCCCGATGCCGGTAATCGGCGTTCCGATCCTGACCAAGGGACTTGGCGGTGTGGATTCGTTATACTCAATTGTTCAGATGCCCTCCGGAATCCCGGTTGCAACGGTTGCCATCAACGGCGGACTGAACGCAGGGCTTTTAGCGGCAAAGATGTTAGCCGTTTCGGATCCGGAGTTGCTCGCCCGCATCAAAGAATACTCCGCGAGCCTGAAGGACGGAGTAATGGCAAAGAAAGAAAAGATTGAGGATATCGGCTACAAGGCATACATGGAGCAGATGTAACCAAAACACAAAGGGGCACAGATGCCGGGACAAGGAAGTCCACATACGGAAAACCGTACCGGCAAACCTGCCCCTTTTTCCGTAAAAACCACCTAATGGGTTATGTTTATTAGGAATTTTAATAAGTCCGATAAGAAATTTCACAGCAAAAACCCACGACAAAACAAAAAAGATGTGGTAAAATATGCGTACAGGGCGGAGTCAGACCAATAGAAAGGGTATCTGACAAGCTTGCTTGCTCAGATGCCCTTTCTATTGGTCGGAAGGAGCGAAGCGACCCGGAGGAAAGCGAAGGTTTTCGCCGGGTGCTCCGCCCGTCCGGGGGAAAGCCTGAGCCATCGGAAAGCCATCTGACAAGCTTGCTTGCTCAGATGCCCTTTCTATTGGTCGGAAGGAGCGAAGCGACCCGGAGGAAACCGAAGGTTTTCGCCGGGTGCTCCGCCCGTCCGGGGGGAAAGCGAAAGCCCCTTACATCACAACAATAATCTGATAAAAAGCGTATCATATGCTTAAAATAAGGAGGATAACTATGGATTACAAGAAAGCAGGAGTAGACATTGAAGCCGGTTACAAGGCAGTGGAACTGATGAAGAAGCATGTACAGGGGACCATGCGTCCCGAGGTACTTGGCGGTCTCGGCGGATTTTCCGGCGCATTTTCACTCGACAGCTTCAAGACAATGGAGCATCCGACACTGGTATCCGGTACGGACGGCGTAGGAACCAAGCTGAAGCTTGCTTTCATACTGGACAAGCATGACACAGTTGGTATCGACTGCGTTGCAATGTGTGTGAACGATATTGCCTGCGCAGGCGGTGAGCCGTTATTTTTCCTGGACTACATTGCATGCGGAAAGAACGAGCCCGAGAAGATCGCATCCATCGTAAGCGGTGTTGCAGAGGGCTGTAAGCAGGCAGGCGCTGCATTAATCGGCGGAGAGACCGCGGAGATGCCCGGATTCTATCCGATTGATGAGTATGACCTTGCAGGATTTGCAGTAGGTATCGTAGATCAGAAGAACTTAATCACCGGTGACAGCTTAAAGCCCGGCGATGCGCTGATTGGAATTGCTTCCTCCGGAATCCATTCCAACGGTTACTCCCTTGTAAGAAAAGTATTTAATATGAAGAGAGAGGCTCTGGAGACCTACTATGAGAGTCTTGGAAAGACTCTCGGTGAGACCTTATTAACTCCTACCAAGATTTACGTCAAGGCCCTTAAGAGCTTAAAGGACGGCGGCGTTACCGTGAAGTCCTGCAGCCATATCACAGGCGGTGGATTCTACGAGAACATTCCGAGAATGCTTCCGGAAGGTATCCGTGCATATGTAAAGAAGGACAGCTATGAGATTCCTCCGATTTTTGAGATGCTGAAGAAGGACGGAGCTATCGAAGAGCATATGATGTACAACACCTACAACATGGGTATCGGTATGATGATTGGCGTTGATCCGGAAAAGGCTGACGAGGCAGTGAAGCTTCTGAATGCATGCGGCGAGAAGGCAACCATCGTTGGTGAGGTAAGAGAAGGCGAGAAGGGAATCGAATTATGCTAAAAATTGTTGTATTGGTATCCGGCGGCGGAACGAATCTGCAGGCTATTATTGACGCTGTTGCGGACGGAACCATCCGCAATACCAGCATAGAAGCGGTTATCAGCAATAAGCCCGACGCATTTGCGCTGACCCGTGCAAAGAATAATGGAATTGATGCGAAGTGTATCTCTCCGAAGGATTATAAGGAGCGTTCGGACTTCAACGATGCGCTGCTTGCGGCGATTGACGGGTACGAGCCGGATCTGATTGTACTGGCCGGTTATCTTGTTATCCTGCCGCCGGCGCTGATTGAACGCTATCCCAACCGTATCGTTAACATCCATCCGTCCCTGATCCCGTCCTTTTGCGGCATGGGCTTCTATGGACTTAAGGTACATGAGGCGGTGCTTGCAAGAGGCTGTAAGGTAACGGGCGCAACCGTGCATTTTGTAGATGAAGGAGCGGATACCGGCCCCATCATCCGGCAGAAAGCGGTAGAAGTAAAGCAGGGGGATACGCCTGAGATTCTGCAGCGCCGTGTTATGGAAGAGGCAGAATGGCACATCCTTCCGCAGGCAATAGATATGATTGCGCAGGGAAAGGTTACAGTGGAGGACGGACTGGTTCGGATTCGGTAAGATCAAACGTGCAGGAACGTCTAAGAATGGCATTAGGATAAATAGAGGAGGAGATTCCGGTGAAAGTATTAATAGTTGGAAGCGGCGGAAGAGAACACGCCATTGCGTGGAAGATTGCGCAGAGCGATAAGGTAGATAAGATTTACTGTGCTCCCGGCAATGCAGGTATCGCGGAGTATGCCGAGTGCATTGATATCAAGGCGATGGAGTTGGAGAAGCTGGCTGATTTCGCGCAGGAGAATGAGATTGATCTGACGGTAATTGGTATGGATGATCCGCTGGTTGCCGGAGTTGTTGATGTATTTGAGGCGAGAGGTCTTAGGGTATTCGGTCCGAGAAAGAACGCGGCAATCATCGAGGGCTCCAAGGCATTTTCAAAAGATTTGATGAAGAAATACAACATACCCACCGCGGCCTACGAGACCTTCGATTCTGCGGACGCCGCAATCGCATATCTTGAGACAGCGGATTTCCCGATCGTATTAAAGGCGGATGGCCTTGCACTCGGTAAGGGCGTTCTGATCTGCAATACGCTTGAGGAAGCAAAGGAAGGCGTTAAGACCATTATGCTGGACAAGCAGTTCGGTGCTGCGGGTGATAAGCTGGTTATTGAAGAATTCATGACCGGACGTGAGGTATCGGTGCTCGCATTCTGCGATGGAACCCGCATTAAGCCTATGACCAGCGCGCAGGATCATAAGCGTGCAAAAGACGGGGACCAGGGCTTAAATACCGGAGGAATGGGTACCTTCTCGCCGAGCCCCTTCTATACAAAAGAAGTGGATGAGTTCTGTGAGAAATACATCTATCAGGCGACTATGGACGCGATGAAGAAGGAAGGCAGAGATTTCGTGGGCGTTCTGTTCTGCGGTCTGATGCTGACTCCCAAGGGACCCAAGGTTCTTGAATATAATGCGCGGTTCGGCGATCCGGAGACGCAGGTAGTGCTTCCGAGAATGAAGAACGACATCGTGGAGGTATTTGAAGCATGCATCGACGGTAAGCTAAACGAGATTGACCTGCAGTTCGAGGATAACGCGGCGGTATGTGTGGTACTGGCATCGGACGGGTATCCGGAGCACTATGAGAAGGGCTTCCCGATTGAGGGACTTGAGACTTTTAAGGGAAAAGACGGTTATTATGTGTTCCATGCCGGAACAAAGGCTGTGGACGGCAAGGTTGTGACCAACGGAGGACGAGTGCTTGGAGTAACTGCACTTGGAACCGATCTGAAGGACGCAAGAAAGAACGCGTACGCGGCAACGGAATGGATCTCCTTTGCAAATAAATATAAGAGAAACGATATCGGTAAGGCGATTGACGAGGCGTAATGCTTGCGGATCGGAAAAGAATACAGGAGATGCTGTGTATGGCGGCATCTCCTGTTTGACGTTATGGGAGAATGAAGCGCGCGTGTTCCTTTGCGGAAATTTTTGGTTTTTTTAGAATTCTTTCATTTTCCTCTTTTTTTCTGCTGTAATTTGTTGTACAATAAAGAACAGAGTGAAAAGGAGTTCGTACTCACTTTTTGCGGTAAATCTATGCGGGCAGTTTTGGTATCGCTGCCGGTATTTGACCGGGTAATATTTGGCTGATCCGTTCTGCAAATGATTAGAAGGTATATTGGTTGGGAGAATTTTACTTTTCATGCCACATTCGTGCCATATTACTGCCATAACTTTTTAGTATAATAGAGTGCAGAAAGCAGAAGAAAGGATACATAAGATGGAGATACAAAAGAAAGTGATGCGAAGGAAGCGTTCTTTCGCAGTTATGATAATGATATGTCTGATACTGCCGCTTATTGCCGCTGCGGCGCCCTTGACAGCGCGGACCGCAAAGGCGGCGCAGAAGGGAACGGTCACAGCGACCAGCTTATATGTCAGAGAAGGGCCATCCACCTCTTATAAGAAGGTTCAGGTAGAGGGAGAGGATGTGTATCTGAAGCAGGGAACGACGGTAGAGCTGCTGTCCGAGAAGGACGGGTGGTATTTTATTAAGACGACGTTCTACGGAGTGAAGGTGGAGGGATATATCTGCGGAGATTATATCAAGCTTGTGGAGACGGAACCGACCCCAACCCCAACACCAAAGCCAACGGCCACACCGAAGCCGACCGCGGCCCCGACACCGACAAAAGCACCGGAATCAGCGGAGCCTTCTGATGAAGAGATTTTGTTCCGGATTCCCGCAGTGCTTACGGGAAGCTCGGTGAATATCAGAGAAGGAGCCGGGACCTCTTATCAGAGCCTTGGAAAGATTGCCAAGGGAACCCAAGCGGAGATTTGGAATGTGGCCGATACGGAGAGCGGGAGATGGTATCTGGTTGAGACAACCGTGAATAAAAAGACGGTTGTAGGATATGTATTAAGCGATTATGTGGAGCTGACGCTGGAGGAGTCCGTAAAGGCGTTCGTCAGCGCGGATACAGTCAAGGTGCGCCAGAAAGCAGGAAGCAATCAGGCGTATTTGAAGAATGGGAATATGATTGTATCCCTGAAAGAGAATAAGAGTGTTACGATTACGGACGAAGTGAAGTCCGGAGAAACCAAGTGGTTCAAGATATCAGTTGAGGTGGATGATGTTAAGCTGACCGGCTATCTGGAAGCGTCTAACCTGATGTTTAAGACAACGGAAGTTACCCCGACGCCGGAACCGACCGCAACACCTACGCCGACTGCAACGCCGACGCCGACTGCGACACCGGAACCGACGCCGACTGCGACACCGGAACCGACCGCGACGCCGACACCGGAACCGGCCGCAACACCTACGCCGACACCGGAACCGACCGCGACACCCGCTCCAACTGCGACTCCTACACCGACTCCTACTTCTACGCCGACACCGACACCGACCGTACAGCCGTCGGATATCGTTGGAACGGTTCAGAATACGACCAGTCTTGCAGTGCGCGATAAGGCGGGATTTTCAGGAGATTTCATCAGCGATGTGAACGGAATTCCGATTTTGCTGCCTTTTGGTCAGAACGTTACTTTGCTTGGACAGGTGTATAAGGATTATGTAACCTGGTATCATATTGGATTCTATTATAATGGGCATTCCTATGACGGATATATTATTGATTCCTATGTGCTGCTCGCGGAAGAGAGTACCGATATTCCGATTGATAATACCGGTGCAGGCGGCGCAGCAGTTCCGACACCTACGCCGACCGCGAGTGCGGACTTTGAAGCGTCACTTGCCGAATTCCCGGAGAGCTATCACGACGCCTTAAGAGAACTCCACGCCAAATATCCGAATTGGCAGTTCAAGGCGTATCAGACGAATCTGGATTGGGAGACGGTGCTGGATAACGAAGGAACGGTTGGAAGAAGCCTGATTACGAATAGCAAAGGAATTGCGTGGAAGTCTACCGAGGAGTACGCCTATGACTGGGAGACGGATCGCTTTATCGCGTATGACGGTTCCACTTGGGTTATGGCATCCAGAGAGGCGATTGCGTATTATATGGATCCACGGAATTTCCTGACAGAATCGGGAATCTTCCAGTTTGAGATGCTGGCTTATGAGCCGGAGTATCAGAATCTGGAAGGCGTTGAGAATATCTTGAAATATACGCCGCTGTATCAGACCTCCTATACCTATGTAGATGAGAACGGCAACACGCAGACGATTACTTATGGGGAGACCTTCATTAAGGCGGCGGAGTATTCCGGAGTCAGCCCCTACCATCTGGCCTCCCGGGTAAAGCAGGAGGTAGTTGCGGGGACGTCAACACTCAGCAACAGTGCGACGGGAGTATTTCCGGGAATGGAAGGGTATTATAACTTTTATAATATCGGAGCCTATGCGAGTACGACGGCCAGCGGAGCGATTGCGAACGGTCTGAAATATGCGATGAACGGCAGTACGAATCAGGAGCAGAATGAGAAAGCGCTGATTCCGTGGGACAATCAGTATGATGCGATTGTCGGAGGTGCATATATTATCGGAAGCACCTACATTAACCGCGGACAGAATACCGTGTATCTGCAGAAGTTCAATGTTACGCCGACTTCAACCTATGCGCATCAGTATATGACGAACATTGAGGCTCCGAGCTCTGAGAGCAAGAAGACAGCCCTTGCGTATCCGGATGCGGCCAGTCTGCCCCTTGTATTTTCTATTCCGGTATATCTGAATATGCCGGAGGAAACGGCTGAGAAGCCGGGAACGGAGTATAATCCGAATAACTGGTTAAAGAGCCTGAAAGTATTGGACGAGCAGAATGACGAGCTTTCGCTGAGTCCGAAATTTGAGATTTCCGCGGAGCAGGAGTATTATGTCAGTGTACCGGCAGAATGCTCGGTTGTACAGATTGAAGCAGAGACTGTAAGCACCAAGGCGGCTGTGAGCGGCGACGGAACAGTCGCGCCTCAGATAGGCGCCAATGTGATTCACGTTATGGTAACGGCAGAGAATGGCAACGTCCGAACGTATCCGATTACGATTGTGCGGGAATACAGCACGGAGGAAGAGGAGGAATAGAAGGAATAGAAGGAATAGAAAAGCCGAATCGAAGCGAATACGGATGCTTGATTAGAAGGACAGAAAAAGGATAGAGTAGAGAATGCCGCAGGCGGTAGAAGGGGTCTGCGGCATTTTTGATCCTAAGAGCAGAATTTCCACAAATTAATGCTTGCATTTTAGAATACGTGTGATAGAATATATATAACAGATTGCGGCTGGAGGTGGAAACGTTGATCGTAAGAATTGATTTTAACAGCGAAGAGGCAATCTATATTCAGCTGAGGAATCAGATTATACTGGGGATTGCAACTTCTGAAATCAGAGAGGGAGACAATCTTCCGTCGGTGCGCGAGTTGGCGGATCATATCGGAATTAACATGCATACTGTCAACAAAGCATACACTATATTAAAACAGGAAGGTTATGTAAAGCTGGATCGCAGGAAGGGCGCGGTTGTCGCGGTGGATGCCGATAAGATGAAGGCACTTGCGGATTTGACCGAGCAGATGCGGGTTATCCTTGCGGAAGCAGTGTGTAGGAATATCAGCTGTCAGGAGATTCATGAGGTGATGGATCAGATATTCCGGGAATTTGCCTGTGAGGGCAGAAATGGAGGTGCGGACGATGTTGTGTGATATCTGTCATAAAAGAGAGGCCAGAATATATTATACCGAGATCATCAATGGGGAAAAGAAGGAGCAGCACCTTTGTGAGGAATGCGCGGCCGAGCATACGTCATTTTCGGCGGGTAAGCTTGGAGGAAAGGGAGAGTTAACACTGGGCAATCTATTATCAAGCCTGCTTCAGGGATTTTATAATGGCGAGACCAAAAAAGTGGAGAATGAGGACCTGGTGTGTCCGAAGTGCGGAACGAGCTTTGAAGAATTTTCAAAGACCGGTCTTTTGGGATGCGCGGACTGCTATAAGAGCTTCGGCAGTGCGATAAAGGAAAGCCTGAATAAGATTCACGGTTCGGAGCTGCATACCGGTAAGCGGCCGAAGGGCTATGAGCAGGAGAAGGCAAAGGAAGCGGAGAAGAGAATTCAGGAATTAAGCGAGATTGAACGGCTTTCGATTCAGCTGCAGCAGGCAATTGAGCAGGAGGAATTCGAAGAGGCAGCAAGACTTCGCGACCGGATTCGGGAGCTGAAGGCAGAGGAGGATCAGGATAAGGAAGGAGCGCCGAATGCGTAAATGGTATGAGGAGACAGCGGAGAACGGCGATGTTGTAATTTCGAGCCGGGTCAGACTGGCGAGAAATCTGAAGTCCTATGTATTTGGAAGCAGACTTCGGGACGCCGATGCCGTGCGCCTGGTGAAAGAGGTGCAGGACGTGGCTCCGCTTGTAAAGGAAAAGGACGGGAAACGATACTTCCTGTGTAATGTGAACCGGCTGTCGGAGACCGACCGCGAAGCGATGGTAGAGCGGTATGTGGTCAGCCCGACACTTGCGGCAAAAAAGCAGGAGACCGGTCTGATATTATCGGAGGATGAGTCCGTGAGCATTATGATCAATGAAGAGGATCACATTCGGATCCAGGCGGTTGCGGCCGGAATGGATCTGGAGAAGGTGTTTGCGGAGGCGAATTTTATTGATGATATCCTGAACGAGGAGCTTCCCTTCTCGTTTGATGATAAACTGGGGTACCTGACCGCGTGTCCGACGAATGTCGGAACCGGCCTTCGGGCCTCGTATATGATGTTTTTGCCGGCGCTTATGATGACGGGAAGGATCCAGAAGCTTTCGGAGGAGATGGGCAAATTCGGTGTGACAATCCGCGGAATCTACGGAGAAGGAACGAAGAGCCAGGGCTGCATGTATCAGGTCTCCAACCAGAAGACGTTAGGCAGAACCGAGAAGGAGATTATTGCGAATCTGGATTGTATCGTAGATCAGATTATCAAGCAGGAGCGTGACAGGCGCGGATATATCCTGCGGGAGGCGAATGAGAAGACGCAGGACAAGGTCTGCCGCTCCTACGGAATTCTGCGTTATGCAAAGCAGCTTGGTACGGAGGACGCGATGGCACTTTTGGCTCAGATTAAGTTCGGAATGGACACCGGACTGATTCACCTGAAGGGCGAGCTGAATCCTCACAATCTGATGATGGATATTCAGCCGGCAAGCCTGCAAAAGCTTATCGGCAAGAATGTAGGCAGTCTCGTACGGGATCGGGCGAGAGCCGAATATATTCAGAAGAAGCTTCCTGATATAGAGTGAAACTTAAAATTTTGTTAGAAAGGCAGGGTATTCAGCATGAATGACAACAGATTTACGGACAACGCCAGAGAAGCTTTGCATCTGGCTGCTGAGGCCGCTTACCGGCTTTCTCATAATTACATTGGGACGGAGCATCTGCTGCTCGGATTATTGGAGGCAGACGGGGTTGCGTCCCGTGTGCTGGCCGAGAACGGTGTAGAGGAGGAGCGTGTGCTCGACCTGGTGAATCAGCTGATGGCGCCCAATACCAGTGTTCAGACAATGGAACCGGGGAGCTTTACCCCGAGGGCAAAGAGAATCATCGACCAGAGTTATCGGGAGGCAATGCGCCTGCAGGCGTCGGCCGCCGGAACGGAGCATATCTTAATTGCGCTGCTGAAAGAGAGCGACTGCATCGCAGTGCGCCTGTTAAATACGCTGGGGATCAATTTCCAGAAATTATATGTAGAGGCGATGTCCGCGACCGGCGCGGATGCCGGCGCAGCTAAGAATGAATATAACGCGGGCAAAGGAGGAAAAGGCAAGGGTAGAAGCCAGACGCCGACACTTGACCAGTACAGCAGGGATCTGACCGAATATGCAAGAGAGGGAAGACTCGATCCGGTGATTGGAAGAGAGAGTGAGATTCAGCGCGTGGTGCAGATTTTGAGCCGCAGAACCAAGAACAATCCCTGTCTTGTCGGAGAACCGGGCGTTGGAAAGACCGCGATTGCGGAAGGACTGGCTCAAAAGATTGTGGAGGGGAATGTGCCGGATACCATCAAGGACAAGAGAGTACTGACCTTAGATCTTTCCGGAATGGTTGCCGGTTCCAAGTACCGCGGTGAATTCGAGGAACGCATCAAGAAGGTGATCGCTGAAGTAATCAGCGACGGCAATGTACTTTTGTTCCTGGACGAGCTTCATACTATCATTGGAGCAGGAGGTGCGGAGGGTGCGATTGATGCGTCCAATATCCTGAAGCCTTCCCTGGCACGGGGAGAGATACAGCTGATCGGTGCGACCACAAGAGAGGAATACCGCAAATATATCGAAAAGGATGCGGCGTTAGAGAGAAGATTTCAGCCTGTTGTTGTGGATGAACCGACGGAGGAAGAGGCGATTCTGATTCTGAAGGGACTTCGTGACAGCTACGAGGCCCATCATAAAGTAAGAATTACGGATGAGGCGCTGACGGCGGCAGTTAAGATGTCGGAGCGGTATATCAATGACCGGTATCTTCCGGATAAGGCGATTGATCTGATGGATGAAGCCGCGTCCCGCGTTCGATTAAGCACGTATATCACATCTCCCGAGCTGAAGGGAATTGAGGAAGAGATTGCGGCCCTGGAAGAGGAGAAAGAAGCGGCGATTAAATCAGAGGCCTATGAAAAGGCCGGCGAGATTAAGAAAAAGCAGCGCGATTTGAAGGAAGAATACAACAAAAAGAAGCTTCTTCAGGAGAAAGAAAAGACAGAGCGCCAGCTGATTGTCGGCGAGAGCGAGATTGCCGAGGTTATTTCGAGCTGGACGAAGATTCCGGTAAAGAAGCTGGAAGAGGGCGAGAGCGAACGGCTGCTGAAGCTGGAAGGAATTCTGCATGAGCGCGTAATCGGCCAGAACGAGGCGGTTACAGCGGTTGCAAAGGCAATTCGAAGGGGAAGAGTCGGATTAAAGGATCCGAACCGTCCGATTGGCTCCTTCTTATTCCTCGGACCGACCGGTGTCGGAAAGACCGAGCTGTCCAAAGCGCTTGCGGAGGCAATGTTCGGCAATGAGAATGCGATGATTCGGGTTGATATGTCCGAATATATGGAGAAGCACAGCGTATCGAAGATGATCGGTTCCCCGCCCGGATATGTCGGCTACGAAGAGGGCGGTCAGCTGAGCGAGAAGGTAAGGCAGAACCCGTATTCGGTTATCCTGTTCGATGAAATCGAAAAGGCACATCCGGATGTCTTCAACATCCTGCTTCAGGTGCTGGATGACGGACATATCACGGACGCACAGGGAAGAAAAGTAAGCTTTAAGAATACAATCATTATTATGACCTCAAATGCGGGAGCGCAGAGCATTATTTCACCGAAGAAGCTTGGTTTTGTCAGTGTGAGCGATGAGACTGCGGATTATAAGCGGATGAAGGACGGTGTAATGGACGAAGTGAGACGTCTGTTCAAGCCGGAATTCCTGAACCGAATCGACGAGATTATTGTATTCCATTCGCTGACGAAAGAAGACATCCGAAGGATTGTAAAGGTAATGTTTGGCACCATATGCAGGCGCTGCGCCGAACAGATGCAGCTTACACTCGAGGTAGCAGATACGGTCTACGATCGAATGGCTGAACTGGGGTATGATGAGAAATACGGTGCAAGACCTCTGCGCCGCAGCATTCAGACGGAGATCGAGGACAGACTTGCCGAGGAGATTCTGGAAGGAAGGATTGCAGCCGGAGATACGGTAGTGATTACCTGCGAGGAGTCAAAGATTCTTATCACGAAGAAAGCAGCAACGGAGAAGCCCGAGCCAAAGAAGTCGGCGGGCAGGAAAGCGGCGGCCGGAGAGAAGGAGCCAAAGAAGGCAGCAGCAAAGAAAGCAGCAGCCGGGGCGCATGCACCGAAGAAGACTGCGCCGGAAAAATCGGAGGCGGAGGAAGCTGCACCGAAGAAGACCAGATCCGGGAAAGCCGCGTCGAAAGAAGCTGAAGCTGAGACAACCGAAAAGCCGTCCGACGGGAAAAAGAATCCGGAGGAACCCGGGCAGCAGTAAGAACCCA
Source organism: Lachnospiraceae bacterium (assembly GCA_017623215.1). GTDB lineage: Bacteria > Bacillota > Clostridia > Lachnospirales > Lachnospiraceae > Caccomorpha. The sequence continues at coordinate 23,362 of JAGAPO010000050.1, forward strand.
AGGAATTCTTTCGAAAAGATTAAAATTTGAAAAAAGATTCAGATTGTAGTAGAAATTCGGAATCCAATCGGATATAATGGGAGTGACAAAGAATCCCTGTCACAGGCCGAGACCAAGGTACCGGCAGGGATTCTCACATAATATGTTGGCCAAGCACATAGCAGGAGGATAAGAACATGGCAGTTGTTGAGGGTTTAATCAGACAGGAGAATGACGGAACATTAAGCTTTGGAGATTATACATTGGATGCGAAGGCAAAGCTCTCCGATTTTGAACATGACGGAGATTTATATAAAATCAAGACATTTTACGAGATTACCAAGCTCGAGAAGAATGGGCTGTTCGTATATGAATCCGTTCCGGGAACGGCGGTATTTCACATGGAGGCAACGGACAGGGAGATTGCGTTCGAGGTAGAAGGCAAGGAGGATGCGCAGATTACCCTGGAGCTGGAGCCGGAGAAGGAATACAAGATTTTCATCAACGATACGAATATCGGCAAGATGAAGACGAATCTGGGAGGCAAGCTGATATTCAGCGTAGAATTTGATTCGGAAGCGCCGACGAAGGTTAAGGTTGCAAAGTTATAAGAAGATGACAGGGAGTCTTGCGGTGTGCATGCTCCCTGTTTTGTGCATTAGCGGCATTCAGGTACGTGACAGGAGCTTCGGACGTATCGCCAGGAGGGGAGGATCGTGTGGCAAAGAGCAAAACTATATTTTTCTGTAAAGAATGCGGGTATGAATCCGCAAAATGGATGGGACAGTGTCCCGGCTGCAGAGAGTGGAATACCTTTGTAGAAGAGCCGGTGGCGAAAAAGACGGTATCCGCAGGCGGAATATCCGGAATCGGAGGAGCGAAAAAGGCAGAGCCAAGAAGGCTTTCCGAAGTGGATACGAATGAGGATGAGAGAATGCTGACCGGAATTCAGGAATTCGACCGGGTATTGGGCGGCGGAATCGTAGTCGGGTCGCTTGTGCTGGTTGGCGGCGATCCGGGTATCGGCAAATCCACTTTGCTGCTGCAGATGTGCCGGGAGATGAGTGAACGGAAGTGTCAGGTATTGTATGTGTCCGGCGAGGAGTCGCTTCGGCAGATTAAGATGCGCGCGGAACGGCTTGGAGTAAAGGATGGGAATCTGCTTCTGCTTTCCGAGACGAATCTGGAAGCGATCGAGGGCGCGATTGATTCCGTAAAGCCGGGAATCGTGGTAATCGACTCCATTCAGACCATGTACCGGGAGGATATCTCCGCCTCTCCCGGAAGCGTAAGCCAGGTCAGAGAGACGACGAGCACCCTGATGAGAATTGCCAAGGGAATGGGAATTACGATATTTATTGTGGGACACGTAACCAAGGAAGGCGTGGTCGCGGGCCCCAGAGTGCTTGAGCATATGGTGGATACGGTACTGTATTTTGAGGGAGAGAATACGGCGTCCTACCGTGTCCTTAGGGCGGTAAAGAATCGATTCGGTTCCACGAATGAGATCGGAGTATTTGAAATGCGCGGAGACGGTCTGCGGGAGGTTGCGAATCCATCGGAATTCATGCTGCAGGGAAAGCCGGAGGACGAGCCCGGCTCGGTTGTAGCCGCCTCCATTGAAGGAACCAGGCCAATTCTGGTCGAAGTTCAGGCGTTAATCTGCCAGACGAATTTTAATATGCCGCGCAGAACGGCCGCCGGCACGGATTATAACCGTGTGAATCTGCTGATGGCGGTGTTGGAGAAGCGAATCGGCGTTCAGCTTGCCGGATGTGACGCCTATATTAATGTGGCGGGCGGCATGAGAGTCAGCGAACCGGCACTGGACCTTGCGATTGTATTTGCGATTCTTTCGAGCTATCGGAACCGTCCGGTTGACGGTAAGACTCTGGTATTCGGCGAGGTAGGCCTGACAGGGGAGGTGCGCGCAGTGAATCTTGCGGAGACCAGAGTGGCAGAGGCAGCGAAGATGGGGTATACGGCGTGTATTCTGCCGGAGAGCAATCGGGAGAATATTAAGAATCCAAAGATTAAGCTGATTGGAGTAAAGAATGTAAAGGAGCTCTTCCGGCTGCTTGGAAACTAAACGTTTGAGAGGAGACGGCGGATGATACCAAAAAGAAAAGCGACGCTGCGGTTGACAGGGCTGTTGATTCTGGCGTTTGTAACAGGAATATTCGGTATGACGGGTTTAACGGGCTGTGCGTTTGGCAGAGGAGCCGGAGCCGATTCGGAACATAGCTCGGAAGCGCTTCCGCAGGGAGATACCGCAGAAGAGCAAAGTTCCGAACCGGGTTCTGAGACCGGCCAGGAATTAAGTTCCGGGCCGGATACCGAACTCAGCTCCGAGACGGATTCCGGGCTTAGCTCCGGGTCGAATCCTGAGCCGGAGACCGGTGCGAAGGAGAATGCAGGACTGGTAATCGAATCCGAAATAAGATATGCGTCCGTGTCGGGCCTCAATCTGCGGGCGGAGCCCTCAATGGACGCGAAGGTTATCAGACAGGCAGAGAAAGGCGAACAATTTACAATCATTGAGACAGAAGGCGGGGAATGGACCATGGTGAAAGACGAAGAAGGAGCGACTTATTATGCGGCGAGCCGGTATCTGAGCAAATACGACCCGCTTGCAGGAGAGAATTTTACGTGGAAGCTTTCGGAATTGACAGTGGTGGATGTTGAAAAGCAGTTATACACCTATGAGGAGATGGAAGAGGATCTGAAGGCGTTGGCAAAGGCTTATCCGGAGCATATGGAGCTGTCATCGCTTGGAACGACTAAGGACGGGCGTGAGATCTACCTTGCGAGGTTTGGCAGCGCGGATGCAGGGAATTCCATTATCATACAGGCGGCAATTCATGCCAGAGAATACATGACAGCACTGCTGACGATGAAGCAGCTGGAATATTACCTGTATTATTATGACACAGGATACTATAACGGAATTCCGTATTCCGACATCTTCGATACAACGGCAGTCTACCTGATTCCGATGCTCAACCCGGACGGAGTGACCATTAGCCAGAGCGGCCTTTCGGGAATCCGTTCCGAAGCGATTCGAGAGGAGATTACAGACTGGTATGAGCGAGACAGGGAAAGCGGGCGCACGACGGAGAGCTTTTCCGAATATTTAAGGCGTTTCAAGGCCAATGCCAACGGGGTGGACTTAAACCGGAACTTTGATATGGGCTGGGACGAATTCGTCGGAAGCGGACGGCAGGGAGCGGATCGATATAAAGGAGAGGCGGCGGGAAGCGAGCCGGAGAGCGCGGCATTGCTTCAGCTTACCGAGGAGCTTCTGCCGAAAGCGGCGTTCAGCTATCACGCGACCGGATCCATTCTGTATTGGGATTACGGGCAGACCGGAGAATTCCGGGCAGAATGCGAGACAATTACCCGAATGATATCCGGACTCACGGGGTATCCTTTGATTATGAAGGACTCGGAGGACGGCGGCGTCGATGCGGCCGGATACAGCGACTGGGTCGTTGGTGTGAAGGAGATACCGGCGGTTACCATCGAGATTGGAACCGGAAGCGCACCTCTTGCGATTGAGGAATTCGACTCTATCTGGAAGAAGAATCGGGAGATACCTGCGGCGGCTGCGGCATATTTTCTTGAAAAATAGTGAGAAATATTGCATTGATGTGCGATGTCTCTCACTAAGATACGCACATGAAATCGAATTCGCGATTTTCCTGTGCGCGATTCCTTGAACAAAAAACGTTCTCGGAATGGAGATTAGTATGAAAACGTGCGCAGCTTACAGAGAAGGAAAGCCGTATTGCGGCGGAAGGAGATAGAAATGGAACAGGGAATGTATAAAATTGAAATGCATGCGCATACCAGTGATACGAGCCCATGTGCTCACGTGAGCGCAGCGGATATGATCCATGCGATGGCGGAGGCGGGGTATGATATTGTGGTAGTAACGGATCATTTCAGCCGTTATGTCATGAGCCGTTTCACGGGAACGCCCGAAGAAAAAGTCACAAGGTATCTGCAGGGGTATCGGGAGGCGTGCCGTGCGGGAGAAAAAGAAGGAATCCGGGTATTTCTGGGAGCGGAGGTGAATCTGCACCGGGTAGGAAAGGAAGATTATCTTCTGTACGGAATTACCGAGCAGTTTTTATACGATCATCCGCAGATGTACGATTACACGCTAAAAGAGCTTTTCGAGGCGTGCGTAAAAGCGAATGTATTAGTGGTGCAGGCGCATCCCTGCCGCAGCTACTGTGCACCTGCGGATGCGAATTATCTGCATGGGGTGGAGCTTATTAACACGAATCCGAGACATGATAACGGCAATCAGAAGGCAGAGATTTGGCTGAAGGAGCAGGAGGCAGCGGGGCATCAGCTGATTACGACCTGCGGAAGTGATTATCACCAGCTTGAGGATATCGGAGGCGGCGGAATCCGGACCGCAAGACCGCTGAAAGATGTCGTGGAGCTGGCTGAGCTTTTGCGCAGCGGAGAGTATGAGCTTCGGAAAGAAGGGATAGCACTGTTATGAGACGGGAAATGGAATTTCGAATGGAACGAGCCGGCCTTTTAAAGGCCGGAGATAAGGTGGAACTGCGGGAATCCATGCTGCAGACCCTTGCGGGAACGATGTATTATTATACGATCGAGCCAGCACTTGCGATGTCCAACAATACGCCAAAACGCCTTCGGGTACGGAATGGAGAGATATTAAGCGTGGTGGAAGAGGACAGTGTATTTACCGTGACTGCTGTGTTCGACGAGCCGGATTAAGAAAAGAGAGCGCCGCTGAGGCAGAAGGCGTCCGGAAAACCAGAATAGGAACGGATTCCTTGGGAAGTCGGAATATTCCAGAGGAGACTTCTGCCTGGCGGCTCAAATTCTCAGGTTGCCGGCAGATATGCCGGTTGGTATGCGTGTATTCAGAGAAAAACACAACAAAACAGTCTGGAACCTATATTCCAGACTTTCTTACAGGGGCAGTAGGATTTGAACCCACGACCTGCGGTTTTGGAGACCGTTATTCTACCAGCTGAACTATACCCCTATTCACTTACCAGCCGTTCTCTCGACTGCTCATTTATCATACTACAAATTGCCTGAATTGTCAACAAAAATTTGAAAATATTTTTGCTGCAGACCGGGCTCTTTTGGCGAGCAATAGTTGAACGGTTTCTTCCTGCAGGGTTGCGCTGGTTTTTTAGAGACTTCTGTGCTATCATAGGATCAAAAAAGAAAGGAAACGTGGTACCTTGCTGCTGCAGATACCATACATATACACAATGATGTTTGGAGAAAAATGGATCTGGCTTTCTGGAAAGGAATATCCGAACTATCAGACGACAAATTACAGCAGCCTGACCAATCAGGCAAAGGACAGCTATGCGGTTGCGGAGATAAATCTTCGGAACGTTTAAGATGCGTTTCTGTTTAGTTTCAGTTTATATTTCAGGGCTATATTGAATAATGAGGTGATAAGAGTGTTCCGGATTCTTGTAGTAGATGATGACAAGAACACAAGGCTTCTGCTTCAGGCAGTATTGGAAGCAGAGCATTATACGGTGTTTCCTGCGAATAACGGCGAGGAGGCCCTTGCGGTCATGGATAGAGAGCATATCGATCTGGTGGTGCTCGATATCATGATGCCGCAGATGGACGGTTACGAATTCACCCGGATTCTCAGAGAGGGGCAGAACAATCTTCCGATTCTGATGATATCGGCCAAGCAGCTTCCGGCGGATCGGAAGAAAGGATTTCTGGTCGGGACAGACGATTATATGACGAAGCCGATTGATGAGGAAGAGATGCTGCTTCGCATCAAGGCGCTTTTGCGGCGGGCAAGAATTGCAAATGAGCGCAGAATTGTAATTGGGGACGTTGTTCTGGACTATGATGCGCTTACCGTGACGAGGAACGGAGAGATTCAGACCCTTCCGCAGAAGGAGTTCATGATTCTGTATAAGCTGCTGTCATATCCCGGAAAGATCTTCACCCGAATTCAGCTGATGGATGAGATCTGGGGGGCGGACAGCGATACGGGCTGGGAGACGGTTACGGTACATATCGGCAGACTGCGAAAGCGGTTTGAGGGTTGGAAGGAATTCGAGATCGATTCGGTCAGAGGACTCGGGTATAAGGCGGTAAAGAAAGTATGAGCAGGAAAAAGAAACAAAGACAAAAGACGCCTCAGGAGTGGCAGCAGGAACAAAAGCAGCAGAGACTGGAGTTGACAATTCTCTTTTCCGGCGTCGTAATCGCGGTTTTAGTCGCGACCATTCTGGTTGTCGGCGGCGCACTGTTACTGTTGACGTGGACGGGAATCCTGACGGAGCTGGAGGAGAATATTCTGGACGGTCCACTGCTGATCATACTAATCATCGGCGCGAGCCTTTTGATCGGAACCATCCTTGCAGTCTGGCTGGGAAAGATACCGTTAAAGCCGGTGAACAAGATGATCAATCAGATGAACCGACTGGCTTCCGGGGATTTCAAGGCGAGAATCAGCTTTGGAGGTCCGTTTGGAAGACAGCCGACAGTGGTGGAGCTGACGGACAGCTTTAACAAGATGGCGGAGGAGCTTGAGAACACGGAGATGCTTCGTGTGGACTTCATCAATAACTTCTCGCACGAGTTCAAGACGCCGATCGTGTCCATAGCCGGATTTGCAAAGCTTTTAAAGCGCGGCAATCTGACTGAGCAGCAGCGGATGGAATATCTGAACATCATTGAGGAGGAGTCCCTTAGACTTTCGTACATGGCGACCAATGTCCTGAACCTGACGAAAGTCGAGAACCAGACGATTCTGACCGAGGTAACCGGATATAACTTATCCGAACAGCTTCGGAGCAGCATTTTATTGCTCGAAAGCAAATGGGAGAAGAAAAATCTGGATTTTGACCTTGAATTTGGGGAATATATGATTGAGGCGAATGAAGAACTGCTCAAGCAGGTCTGGATTAATCTGCTTGATAACGCGATCAAATTCTCCTCCGACAGCAACCTGATTGAAGTGGACATCAAAGAGAACGATCGAACGCTGTCCGTGTCCATACTGAACTCGGGAAGCGAAATTGCGCCGGAGCATCAAAAGAAAATATTCAATAAATTTTATCAGGCCGACGAATCCCATTCCGTGGAGGGCAATGGAATCGGGCTTGCGGTTGTCAGGCATATCGTCGAGCTGCATAAGGGAACAGTCTCGGTAAGAAGCGAAAGCGGAATCACCAGATTTACCGTAGAACTTCCTAAAAAACAAGAAAGGGTATAGACCTGTATATCTTGGCTTTCCCGGATGGGAGAAAGAGCTTAAGATAAGAAAGGCATGGGAAAAAGTATGAATAAGATTAAGATAACCTGTGATTCAACTTGCGATCTGACAAAGGAAATATATGAAAGATATCAGGTAACGGTTATGCCGCTCGGAGTCATATTGGGAGACGAGCTGCATCATGACGGCGTTAATATCACAGCCGAAGGCATATTCGAATATGTAGATAAGACCGGAGAGCTGCCAAAGACCGCCGCAGCCTCTATCGCAGAGTACACAGATCTGTTTCGAACCTATGTGGACCAGGGATATTCCGTCATTCATATTAACTTATCAAGTGAATTCTCTTCCTGTTATCAGAACGCCTGCATTGCGGCGCAGGAAGTCGGCAATGTATATCCGATTGACAGCCGGAACCTTTCCTCCGGATCCGGTCATCTGGTAATTGAAGCGGCCAAAATGGCGGAGGAAGGACTTGAGGCAGCCGAGATTGCCGAGCGTCTGAACAAACTTCAGGAAAAGCTGGACGTCAGCTTCGTCCTTCAGACCTTAGACTATCTGAAAAAAGGAGGCCGCTGCTCAAGCATCTTAGCGCTCGGAGCGAACATCCTGCAGCTTCGTCCCGAGATCGAAGTCATAGACGGCGCGATGCGGGTCGGCCACAAATACCGCGGCAAGATGAAAAAAACAATTCTGGACTACGTCCGCGGCAGACTGGAAGGCCGCACAGATATTGACACAGGCCGCATTTTTGTAACACACTCCCACGTTCCGGAGGAGATTGTAGCGGAAGTAATCGCGCTGGTTAAGGAACTGCAGCCCTTCGAAGAAGTCGTGGAGACAATAGCCGGCTGCACTATAACAAGCCATTGCGGGCCGGCATGCCTCGGAGTTCTGTTTTTGAAAAGGTAAAGGGAACGAAAGGAAGATTGAATAAGGACGCCCGTCCACACCGCATATCGGTTCGGCTACGCCTGGTTCTTACTAACGGGCAGAGCCGAACCGATGTGCGGCGCGGACGGGCTGTTTTGTTCAGTCCCTTTGGTATCCTGACGCTTTTTAGACGCCTTTCCTTTTCCTGTGGAGTTATCGTAACCTTTCAAGCCGTCACTTTACGTCCTCGATCCTGCTGCCGCCTCAATATGGCGGTGCTGCGATAGCGGAGCCAGGAAAGCACAGCCGGAGTGGTCGGG
>JAGAPO010000051.1 GCA_017623215.1 Lachnospiraceae bacterium
CGTTCTACCTTCTTACGCCATAGCTTCGCCATCCCGCCCATCCTCTTCGAATACGCAGCCCCTCTCCACTATGACCCCCACTTCGTGCAACGCGGCAAAGCGACGATTGCATGTCCATGAGTTCTTGAACCATCCGTTTCTATCCGCCTGAACAGCTTCTGGTATCCTCATCGTCAGGCTAACCTTTTGTCGTATCAACTGCTGCCAGGAACCGCTCAAAGAATTCCCTTTCTCTCTCATTCACCGTCTTGAGCAGTTCATGCGCCCGGATTCTCTCCTTCTCATCACCAGTCAGCTTATACTTTAATACCCGATTGCAGAGTACGGCCGCTCCTTTCGCTATCGGTCTATACTCCTCCACAAACTCATCGCACAGCAGATTCCCTTCCAGCAGATACGGCAGCCTCTTCAACATGAGTTCTTTATGCTCCATCAGCAAGTAAAAGGCGCGCATGTCCACTCCATTCCGAGAGACAAACCTGTCCATCCTCTCTTCCAGCTGCCTGCACGCCTCCATTCCATAGCTTGTTGCCGGCCTGGTCGTATCTTCCTGCACGGAATTCACATAATGAACAATCTGCTCCAGCATAATCTTTCGCTGCGCCTGATAGGGGAATCCGGAATCCCGAAAGAATCCCATCATCTCCCTTCCTCCAAGATCCAGACCCTTCAGAAGTTCTTCCATGCTGGATGTAGTCATCTCATACCGGCCCCTGTCCGTATATCCAATCACATAAAAGATTGCCTTTTCCTCCTGATATCCTACTATCATAACATGATGCATAAAATGATATCTCTGGTATGCACTTCGCCGTTCGATATAGAATTCATCTACCATGACTCTCACAGCATATCCGTCATCCAACATTCTCTTAAGGAAGGGTATCATCTCGATTCCTTCCTCTATCAAATCATTCGGAATAATCAACTGACACTGTAATACCGGCCAAAAAATATATGTAACGGTATCAAATACCAATGGTAACAGCTGTTCCCCGTCGCTTGATTTCGTATATTTTATCTGTATATAATGATTCAGCAGCCAAGAATACCGCTCCGGATTCACCAGCAGAATTCCGTGCGGATGGGCATAATGCAGATAGGTTCTGATCGGCGGATCAAGACATACGTTGATAATTGTCTCCATTGCAGCTCCTTTCTTTCGTTCACCTGCCGGTGATCCAACGCAGCTGTTGGAAGCATTCCTTTTCTTTCGTTATCAGTTCCCGGATTCTATCTATCAGTTCCCGATCCTCTCTGTTCCAGCATTCTGCCTTCCGCGCGAACAAAGCTTTTGCAATCTCTTCCAGTTCCGTACGAATCGCCCTGTACTCCTGCATGAAGTCGGCGGATATCGCGATAGCCGTTTTTTCCTGCAGAACCGTCAGGCGCTTCTCCATAAGTTCTTTCTGTTCTATCAATACCTGAAGGGATGCCCTTACTTTTTCCCTTATCTCCCCATCCTTACGGGTCGGTTCCTCCTGATAATAGTTGACAAACGCGAGACCCGCATCCATTCCGTATATCGCGTTCTCTTTCTGAACACCGTAATATCCATCCGGTCCCGGAAGGGGCTTTGACGTAACATAATGTTCTATGTTTCTTGTGATCCTCTCCTGATTCCAGACGCAGGGCTGATCCAATCTTGCTTTCTCAAAGGCAATGCGGCAGTTCCAGCCGCGAATGATCGACGACAATTCCTCTTCTGACACATGACACAGCTCCAGCTCCGCATTCCCGGCATGGCGCAGACACGCAAACACGCCTTCTTCTTCCAGCCAACGACAAATCCAGATATCGTCGAACGCTTCCCGCCACCCTTTTGCTTCCGGATCATCCGTCGCCCTTGATACCAGATATCCCTTAGCGAGATAGTATCGAATGTAATCTCCCAAGTGAATCCCTTCCTTCTCAAGGATCCCGTACTCCTGCTCCATTCTTTCTATCAACAGGCATCTTCCCGGTGTAATTGTGACAAAATCCAGCAGTCCTTCCTCTGGATCGAACACCAACTGCGTATAGTGATTATGTAACCAGTTCTCATATCCCGAATGCTCCCCTGCAAGCAACTCGAACTTCATATGGTGAGGATATGATCGAAATCTTCTATTCTCTCTGATAGGAACCACCTCGTCTATTTGTTGTTTTTAACATATCATTTTGGTTTCTATTCCGTCAATATAAAAATTTTTACCTTCTTTAAATTTCATTACCTTTCATTTCAATTAATCTATTATTTATTTTATAAAAGTATTTTTTATAACTTTCTATTTAATTCTTTATCCGTCTAAATCATATTTTTTTCCATCCTCAGGCCCCAAAGATTCTGATTGATTATGAGTTCTTGAACCATCCGTTTCTATCCGACTGAACAGCTTCTGGTATCCTCATCGTCAGGTTAGCCTTCTGTCATATCAACTGCTGCCAGGAACCGCTCAAAGAATTGCCTTTCCTTCTCATTCACCGTCATGAACAGTTCATGTGCCCGGATTCTCTCCTTCTCATCACCAGTCAACTTATACTTTAATACCCGATTACAGAGTACAGCCGCTCCTTGTGCTATCGGTCTATACTCCTCCACCAATTCATCGCACAGCAGGTTCCCTTCCAGCAGATATGGCAGCCGCTTCAACATGAGTTCTTTATGCTCCAGCATGATCTTTCGCTGCGCCTGATAGGGGAATCCGGAATCCCGAAAGAATCCTAAGGTATGTTTTCCTCCAAGATCCAGACCTTTCAGAAAGCCTTCCATGCTGACAGTAGTCATCTCGTACCGGCCCCTGTCCGTATATCCAATCACATAAAAGATTGCCTTCTCCTCCTGATATCCGACTATCATAACATGATGTATAAAATGATATCTCCGGTATGCACTTCTCCGTTCAATATAGAATTCATCCACCACGGCTCTCACAGCATATCCGTCATCCAACATTCTCTTAAGGAAGGATATCATCTCAATTCCTTCCTCTATCAAATCGTTCGGAATAATAGATTGATACTGCAATACTGGCCAAAAAGTATATATGATGGTATCAAATTCCAATTGATCTCGCTGTTCTCCGCTGCTTGATTTCGTATATTTTATCTGTATATAATGGTTCAGAAGCCAAGAATACCGATCCGGTCCCGAAAAGTGGCTTCGACGTAATATAATGTTCTATGTTTCTTGTGAGTTTCTTCTGATTCCAGACGCAGGGCTGATCCAATCTTGCTTTCTCAAAGGCAATGCGGCAGTCCTTCCTCTGGATCGAACACTAACTGCGTATCGTGATTATGTAACCAGTTCTCATATCCCGGCTGCGCCCCTGCAAGCATCTCAAACTTCATATGGTGAAGATATGATCGAAATCTTCTATTTTCTCTTCCAGGAACCAACTCGTCTATTTGTTGTTTTTAGTATAATATTTCGTTTATAGAACATCAATTATAAAATTTTAATTTTCTATATTTTTTCAACATTTCTTTTCTTTAACGAATAAAATATCATAATCTATGTCAATTGAATCGGCCAAAATAGATATGCCCTGTCGTTCTCTGATAGAATGAAGTTACGATGTTCCTTCTGCAAAACGACGATTTCCCATTCCCCCTCTGATTGTCATAATATCTTTTCGGTCCGGCAAGTTCTTTCGATCTCCGATAATCCCTGATATGCTGCAGTATCTTGTCAGGATTCAACGAATATGCCATCATCCGACTTGCTCTCTCACAGGCAATCCTATATTCCCTGCTTAGAATGAAATCTGTCAGTTCCTGCTCTCCCATACTCCACTCTCTGCGAATTCCGTTATGGTAACAAAAACACTGAAAGGCATCGAACTGCCCATCCACCAAGCCCCCTTCTATCATCGTATGTGCCGGATATAATCTCCTAAGCTCAATCCCTCCCGCACAATGACATCCGAATGCTTGTCAATTTTAAATTTTTTACCTTTTTAAAATCTTATTATTTTTTTGATCTATCTATTTTTCATTTAAAACAATATATTTTATAACTAATCAATTAATATTTCTTCCTCTCATCCATATTCATTCTCCTCAGAGTACAAAAAAAGAGCCGATTCCAAACTCTTACCTTCTGTTCAGAATCAGCTCTATTCCTATACAATTATCCTTATTCAAACCAGTTATCACGCATGCCTGCTAATATTCCGGTCTTCGCCCCTCCTTACTTGGAAGCAGCCTGTGCGTCGCGCTCCTTATCCAGCTTTGTATTGCGGAAATACAGTGCAACGTCGATCGAAATCTCGATGAAGTTCAGCACGTAGAAGAAGAAGCTTAAGAAAAAGATAAAGCCCGAGCTTCCAAGAGCGCTTACCTGAATGATCTTACGTGCAATTCCAAATGCGTAACCGATGAGCAGGAATACCTCGAAGAAAAGGCTCTTGCCCTTTGCGGTACGGGAAATCAGGGATTTGCGGATCGAGATCGGCCAGGAAAGGCCGAAGCAGAAGATGGTCAATGCTTCAAACAGATCTGTAATCGTTGTTAAGGTCATGATAATGTTACCTCTCTTTATGTAATGATTATATATGGTTCGAACAGAGTAATCGCTGATACGATTCTGTCAGCAATTACTCTGTGAACTTCTTGATTCACGATGCGGACAGCTCATTGGCCTGGCAAGAGACTGCCCTTATTGACAGCAATTAGATGTTGTTCTGCTTCGTATAGTTCGGCAGAAGCTTCGGAGATACCATATCGGTCTCGATATGTGCCTCGGCAATCTCGTTCTCGAATGCTGCAACATGATCCAGAGTCAGCTTGCCAACGGTCGTCTCCTTACTCTTGGCAGCTGCGTTCTTGCCGGCGCTTCTTCCGAATACGATGATGTCAAGCAGGGAGTTGCCCATCAGACGGTTTCTTCCGTGGATTCCTCCGACTGCCTCTCCGGCAACGTACAGATTCTCCACGTTCGTGGTCATACCGTCTGCCGTGATGTCAAGACCGCCGTTCTGATAGTGCAGAGTCGGGTACACAAGAATCGGCTCCTTGCGGATGTCGATGCCGTACTTTGCGAACATTCTCATCATGGCAGGGATTCTTGCCTCAATCGTGCCCTCGCCGCCGATCTTCTCGATCATGGGAGTATCCAGCCATACGCCAAGACCATTGCCGGTCTCAACGCCGTTATGTCTGTCGTTGCACTCACGGATGATCGATGCTGCTGCTACGTCGCGGGTCTCCAACGGATGCATGAATACTTCGCCCTTCGCATTGACTAACTTCGCGCCAAGGGAACGTACCTTCTCGGTTACGAGCGCGCCGAAGATCTGCTCCGGATATGCCGCTCCGGTCGGATGGTACTGCAGAGTGTCCGCATACAGAAGCTTTGCGCCTGCGCGGTAGCCGAGTACCAGGCCGTCCGCAGTTGCACCATAGTGGTTCGAGGTCGGGAAGCCCTGGTAGTGCATACGGCCTGCGCCGCCGGTTGCGATGATAACGGTCTTTGCCTTTGCTACCATCAGCTCCTTTGTCTCCATGTTCATCAGAACCGCGCCAGCTGCTTTGCCGTTCTCGTCCAGAATCAGCTCGATTGCGGAGGTAAAATCAACAACCGGGATGTCTCTGTTCAGGACTTCGTCACGAAGGGTACGCATGATCTCAGCGCCGGAATAGTCCTTTGCAGCATGCATACGCTTGCGGGAGGTACCGCCGCCATGGGTGGTGATCATACGGCCTTCCGCATCCTTATCGAACTCGACACCGAGCTCCGACAGCCAGAGAATCGCGTCGGGAGCGTCGCATACGAGCTTGGAGAGGAGCTCTCTCTTTGCTGCGAAATGTCCGCCGCCGAATGCGTCTACGAAATGGATTGCCGGGGAGTCGTTCTCCTTATCAGCTGCCTGGATACCGCCCTCTGCCATCATGGTGTTGGCATCGCCGATACGAAGCTTGGTTACGATCATAACCTTGGCTCCGGCCTCATGTGCCTCAATGGCTGCCGAGGAACCGGCTCCGCCGCCGCCGATGATTAATACGTCAACGTCGTAAGCGGGATTCGAAAGGTCGATCTCGTCTGCCTTGATACGGCTGTGTGCCTGCAGGGTAGCTGCAAGCTCGCGCGGAACCTTCTCTCCCTTGTTCGGGCCAATCTTCAGCTCTTCGAACTCATCCTCCTTGTAGTCGGGATGATATGCCTTTAACAGGTCCTCTTTCTGCTGTGCGGTCATACGCGCGGGCTCAAGAGTGATGTTATTCTCTCTTGCTGCTTCAACCGCCTTGATGGATTCGGTAAATTTTTCAGAATACATAATGATCGCACCTCCTTATTTTTCAATCTCTCTTGTATTGTAAAGCTCTTTTAACTCCTCGATCGGCTTGTCCATCAGAGCCTCAATCAAATCGTTAAAGGTTCCGTCCTTGATCTCCTGAACACGGTTCTCAAGATGAGCGGACTTCGGAGCCAGGTATTTGCCGTTCAGTCTGCGCGCAAGCATCGCAACCTGCGGATGCGAGATTCCTGCAGGACAGCGGGACGAACATACGCCGCACATAACGCAGTCGAAGGATTCCTCTGCGCACTTCTCATACTCGCCTCTCTGTGCGTATGCGATGTACTGCATAACGTTTAAGCCCTGGGTACAGCTCTTGGTGCAGGCGTTGCAGCCAACGCACGCGTAAATCTCAGGATAGAGCTGCATCATAATCTGCTCGGTGGGCTTTACCTTCTCGATGTCATATACCTGCTTGACAAGCGGGAAGAAAGGAAGCGTCGCAATATACATGTTGTTCTCAACCTTGGTCTGGCAGGCAAGACAGCTTTTCAGCTCTCTTTCGCCCTTAATTCTGTAAATGGTAGCGCAGGCACCGCAGAATCCGTTGCGGCAGCCGCAGCCTCTGACCAGCTGATAGCCGGCATATTCCATTGCACACATAATCGTAAGATTGTCCGGAACCTCATATTTCTTTCCGAACAGATAGATCGTTACCATATTCTCCATGTTAATCTCCATTCTTGCCGGCGACCTGTGAATTAGGGCCGCCAGGCACAAATTTGTAGACGAAACATCGTCTTTCTTGGACGGCGTCTTTTCGGGCGCCTTAGAAAGACTTTTCACCTTGCGGAAGGGACGCATTCTATGCGTCCTGGAACTCCTTTGCGAGGCCTTTTCGAGCCTTAGAAGTTCTTATCGTTCTAATATTCATTCGGAAGTTCTTCCAGCTGGTCGCAGCGGAATACCGGGCCGTCCTTACATACGTATTTGGAACCGATATTACATCTTCCGCACTTGCCGACGCCGCATTTCATTCGAAGCTCCATCGTGGTATAGATCTGGGTCTTCTCAAAGCCCAGGGAGCAGAGTCCCTCGAGCGTGAACTTAATCATGATAGGAGGGCCGCAGATGATGACCGTCTTGTTGGTATCAAAGCCGAGCTCTTTTACATAGTTCGGAACGAATCCAACATGGCCGTCCCAGCCTTCCTGCTCGCGGTCGATGGTCAGGTGAACAAAGATGTTGTCATCCGTCATCCACTCGTTCAGGATCTCCTGATAATCAACCAGGTCATCCTTGCTTCTGGAACCGTATACAATATCAATCTTTCCGTAGTTCTCTCTATAATGTCTGCAGTAGTTGATAACCGAACGCAGCGGTGCAAGGCCGATACCTCCGGCTACGAACAGGAGGTCCTGTCCCTTGAACTTATCGTCAACCGGGAACGGATTGCCGTAAGGTCCGCGGATAGTAATCTGCTGGCCGGGCTCTGCCTCATGCAGCCACTCGGTTACACAGCCGCATTTTTTGATGGAGAACTCCATGAATTCGGAGTTCGTCGGGGAAGAGGTAATGGAGAACATCGCCTCGCCGACTCCGGGAATCGAGAGCATCGCGCACTGACCCGGTTTATGTTCAAATGCTTTCTTTCCGTCCGGGGTTACCACACGGAAGGTCTTAACGTCGGGGGTATCAATACGAACATCCGTAATGACACCAATCTTCGGAATTAATGTCTCTTCGCGGTTATTCATCTGCTTTCCCTCCAATCGTCCTCATTACTTTTACAATATTCATGGATATCGGGCATTTTGCAAGGCATCTGCCGCAGCCGACGCAGCTGTATACTCCGTCGTTGTTCTCCGGATAGTACACCAGCTTGTGCATGAAACGCTGACGGAAACGCTCTAACTGGCTCAGTCTCGGGTTGCCGTGCGCCATCTTGGTGAAATCGGAGTACATGCAGGAATCCCAGCAGCGGAAGCGGATAACGCCCTTGCCTGTCTTGAAATCCTTAATGTCGTAGCACTGGCAGGTCGGACATACGAAGGTGCAGGTTCCGCAGCCAAGGCAGGACTGGGATAATTCCTTCCACTCCGGAGCGTTGAATAATTCCGCAGTCTTACCGGCTCCGAAGCCCTCGGTGGTCAGATCTGCAAGCGGAAGCTTCTTCATAATCTCCCGGGTCTTCTCCTGCTGCGCCTTGACAGCCGTATCATCGCTCTCTTCGGTTACACCGGCAATCGCTGCAAGGAGCTTCTCGCCCTTCTCGGTATTTGCCTGGAAATATACATCCGTCTCGGTCTTCCAGCAGGAAAGATCGCCTGCCGGATTCGAAGCGTCGATTCCGAAGGTCTGGCAGAAGCACGTCTCAACCGGTCTTGTGCACGCCATGGACACGATGGTTCCGTGCTCTCTTCTGTCCGCATAGTAGCTATCGCAGGGCTCATTTAAGAATACTCTGTCCAGAATATCAAAGCTCTTGACATCACAGGCTCTTACGCCGAATACAACAAAATCTTCTTTTTCTTCTCTTTTATCAATCACTTCAATGGTCTTTCCCGAGGTTCTGAACTCCATCAGGTTCTCGCTCTGCGGGAAAAAGAAGTCCTTGGGGCTGCGCACGGTGTTAAGCGCATTGCTCATAACCGTACCCTTTTCCCACTTCTTGTAGCTCGCGCCATTGTCGCCGTCAACCGGAAGGTAGAGAACCGCGGCCTCTGCGATCGTCTCAAAAACCGTGTCCAGGGCCTGAATGGAACATTTACGCATTGTCCGCATCTCCTTTCTGTACAGCCTCGCTCGGCTCAAGGTCATCAACGGTATAATTCACCAGCGGCGCGCGGCTTCCAACCTCTGCACCTGCCTGATAATCGCCGTAGAACTCATTAATATCCTTAATGAACTTTCTGTTCAGCAAATGAAGCGGGATGTGCTGCGGGCAGACGCGGGAGCATTCGCCGCAGTCCGTGCAGCGTCCTGCAACGTGAAATGCACGGATAATGTGGAACATCTTCTCTTCAAAGCTGTCGGAGACTGCCTTATTCTCAACTCCGGAGTCCGGGTTGTCGAATACGCATTTCTCACAGGTGCACGCCGGACATACGTCGCGGCACGCGTTACAGCGGATACAGCGGGATAACTCGTTCTGCCAGAACGCGTATCTCTCATCCTCTGTCATCTTCTCTAACTTTTCTACTTCGTCGAACCGAGAGGAGTCGAGGACGTCTCCGTTCTCTCCTAACAGCTCGTCGTAAGCAACGCATTTTCTGCTCTTGCAGGATACACAGCGCTCGGCAAGCACCTCCTTACAGTCAATGACCTTATCGGTGTCATACAGCGTCTTAACAACCAGACCGTCGTTCTCACAGACGATATCCAGGATTCCGTCGCCTGCCGCCTTCTTTACCTTGCTGATATCCACCATTCCCTCACAGGGAATTCCTACTGCGTATACCTTTTCTCTGTCGAAACGGTGCTCGGTCAGCAGCTGGTTAAAGCTGTAGCTGTCGCAGGGCTTTAAAAATACCAGAACCTTGCCTTCTTTTCTTGTCTCCGCAATCAGGTACTTCGAGAAATTGGCACCGCAGAAATCGTTAAATACAAAATTGTTCTTTAATTCTTCCGCATCCGCAAATACCGCAGGAGTCATATCATATGCAAATTCTCCGCGCTTCCAGCCGAGTACACGGTTCACGGTTCCGTTATCCAGCAGTTCAAGCGCCTTGTTAATCAGCAGTTCGCCTGTTACTTTTTGCATCGTAAATCCTCCAATCTCTTGTTCTCTCCAAGTGCTGCAACCGCCTCGGTGAATTCATTCATCGTTGCGGCAAACTTTGCGCCCTCTGCAGCCGATACCCATTCCACACGGGTACGCTCCTTCTCGATTCCAAGGTAGTTTAACATCGAGAAGAGCAGAGCCATTCGTCTTCTTGTATAATAGTTGCCCGATGTATAGTGGCAGTCTCCGGGATGACATCCGCAAAGGATGACACCGTCCGCGCCGCGCTGGAACGCGCGCAGTACGAACATCGGATTCACACGGCAGGAGCAGGGAACCTTGATAATCTTAACATTATCCGGGTAGTTCAGACGATTGTTACCTGCCAAATCCGCACCGGCATAGGAACACCAGTTGCAGCAGAATGCTACAATTAACGGTTTGTATTCACCCTTTACTTGCATATTGCATCTACCTCCGCCATAATTTGCTTGCTTGCAAAGCCATTCAGATCCATAGCTCCGGACGGGCAGGCAACGGTACAAGCACCGCAGCCCTGACATACCGCCGGGTTCACCGAAGCGACACGTCTTACGCGGGTCGTTCTGTCCGGCATACGGAATTCTTTGTCTATATAGGTAATTGCGCCGTAAGGACATACTCTCTCACAGGAGGAGCAGCCGTTACACATCAGCTCATTCGAATGAGCTACGCACGGGTTGCCGGTCAGCTTATCCTTGCACAGAAGGCCGATAACCTTTGCTGCCGCCGCACTTGCCTGGGATACGGTCTCCGGAATATCCTTCGGTCCCTGGCACGCGCCGGATAAGAAGATACCTGCCGTCGGGCTCTCCACCGGACGAAGCTTCGGATGTGCCTCGGTGAAGAAGTCGTTGGTATCCATACTTGCGGTAAGCATGGTTGCAAGCGGACGAGCAGACTTGTCCGGCTCGATTGCCGCTGCGAGTACCACGAGGTCTGCCGCGATGTGCAGCTGCTTGTTCGCAAGCAGATCCGATGCCTGAACCATCAGCTTGTCTCCCTCAGGAGCTACCTTGCCGACCATTCCCTTAATATAATGAACACCATATTCCTCTACGGCACGGCGATAGAATTCATCAAAGTTCTTACCCGGGGTACGAACGTCAATGTAGAATACATAGACCTCGGTATCCGGATATTTATCTCTTGTGAGCATTGCATGCTTTGCGGTATACATACAGCAGATCTTGGAGCAGTACTCCTTGCCTTTCTCCGCACAGGCTGCGCATCTGGAGCCTACGCACTGTACAAATACAATGGTATGCGGATGCTTGCCGTCGGAAGGACGAATCAGCTTACCGGCCGAAGGACCTGCCGCGTTGGTCAGACGCTCGAACTCTAAGGAGGTAATAACATCCTTGGACTGGTTATATGCGTATTCATCGAACTTGTCCATGCTGATCGGATTGAAGCCGGTAGCTGCAACGATTGCGCCGTACTTCTCTTCAATGATCTCATCCTGCTGCTTATAATCAATCGCGCCTGCCGCACATACCTTCGCGCAGACACCGCATTTGCCGTTCTTTAACATATTGCAGGCATTCGGGTCAATGGTCGCAACCTTCGGAACCGCCTGTGCGAACGGAATGTAGATCGCGCGGCGATTGTCCATGCCGAGGTTGAACTCGTTGGGTACCTTCTTCTGTGGACATTTCTCGGTACACAGACCGCATCCGGTACATACGTCCTCTTTGACATAACGTGCTTTCTTCTTAATCTTAACGTCGAAATTGCCGACGAAGCCCTTAACCTCCGTTACTTCACTGTAAGAGAAGATACGGATATTCTCGTTCTGCGCTACGTCCACCATCTTAGGTGTGAGGATACAAGCCGCACAGTCGAGGGTCGGGAAGGTCTTGTCAAGCTGTGCCATCTTTCCGCCGATGGTGGGCTTGGTCTCTACGATATCAACCGGGAAGCCGGCCTCCGCGATATCAAGCGCAGTCTGAATACCGGCGATACCGCCGCCGATTACGAGCGCTCTCTTGGTTACCGGGCTCTCTCCGGGAACGAGAGGTGCGTTCAGATTCACTTTTGCGATGGCTGCCTTACCGAGGATAATTGCCTTCTCGGTACCGATCTGCATATCCTTATGTACCCAGGAGCACTGCTCACGGATATTGGCGATCTCAACCATATAAGAGTTCAGACCTGCGGCTGCCGCGGTCTTACGGAAGGTCGCCTCATGCATTCTCGGGGAACACGAGCAGACAACCATACCGGTAAGCTTATGCTCCTTGATGGCGTTCTTGATGATATCCTGTCCCGCCTGGGAGCACATGTATTGATAATTTGTGGAAAAGACAACACCGGGCTCATTCTTTAACGCCTCGGACACTGCCTGTACATCCACCGTGCCGGCAATATTACTTCCGCACCAGCACACGAACACGCCTATTCTCTGCATCTGTCTTTTCCTCCTTACTTACTGTATTTTCGAAATGCGCTGACGATTGCCTGCTGAGGTAAGTCCTCGTCCAACAAAGCAGGAATATCGTCTGCTTTTAAATGATTCGCGCCCTGCTTGCGAACGGCAGCAAGACGAACGGCTTCTACCAGCTTCGCAGGCTCAACGCCTCTGGGACATCTGTCCACACAGGCAAAGCAGGTTAAGCACTGATACAGCGACTTCGAATTCAGAAGCGGCTCAATGTCGCCCGACTCTACCATGTATACGAACTGATGAGGATGGTATTCCATCTCATCGTAGGCAGGACAGGTCGCGGAGCATTTTCCGCAGCGCATGCACTTTACCGGATTCACGCCGCTGATACGAACAATTTCCTTACGAAGATTCTCAGTCTCTTTATTCATTGTCCTCCTCCTTTACGCCAAGTGCCTCTGCCAGTAATTCCGTGAAATACACAACCGGAATCTCACTGCCGTTCTTTTCCAGATTATATTTGCATAACGGGCAGGCGGTTACAATTAACTCCGCACCGTGACCTGCCGCGCTCTTTGTTACCTTGCTGCTCTTTGCTTTTGCGGACTCTGGATTCTCAAGTGCGATGTATCCGCCGCAGCACTCGTTGCGGTAGGGATATACGACGGGGTCTGCGCCGATTGCGCGGATCAGATCCTCGATAATGGACGGATTCTCGGAATCATCCATCTTCATGACATTGCTCGGACGAAGCAGGAGACATCCGTAATATGCCGCAATCTTTTTGCCCGCGAGGGAGTTCACAACCGCCTCTTTTACTTTATCAAAGCCCACGACGTCACGCAGCAGCTCCAGATAGTGCAGCACCTTCGTCTCTCCGTGATACGCCTCATCTTCGCCGAGATAATTGTTCACCCGGAATGCAAAATCCGCATCCGTCTGCATCGCATGATTCGTCTGCTTAATTACGTTATGGCAGGCGGAGCATACGGTTACCAGCATCTGCTCCTTATCCTTCGCAGCCTTTAACGCTCTTACGGACGAAAGCTTGGTCGCGATCTCATCGCGCGCGGTTGTAAATACGCCGCCGCAGCACTGCCAATCCTTCGGCTCTTCCAGCGTAACACCTAATTTCTCCGCACATCTACGGGCATACATATCCAGATCCTTGGCCTTTGTTCTTAACGTACAGCCCGGGAAATATGTTACCTTCATTCTATCTAAACCTCCATTCTATCATCCGAAGAATCCTTGATTCTTCGAATTAACCTGGCGAACTTTATGCCTGCAGCCAACCAGAACTCTTATACCATCTGTTCCGGATGGAAGACTTCATCAAACTTCTCCTCGGTTAAGAAGCCAAGCTCAATACACGCTTCCTTCAGAGAAATATTATCCTTAAATGCTTTCTTCGCCGTCTTTGCCGCGTTCTCATAACCGATGTACGGGTTAAGAGCAGTAACGAGCATCAGCGAATTGTGTAAGTTGTGATGCATCTTCTCCTTGTTCGCCTTAATGCCTACTGCGCAGTTCTTATTAAAGGAAAGAATTGCCTCAGAAAGCAATCTCGCGGACTGCAGGAAATTGTAGACGCATACGGGCATGAATACGTTCAGCTCAAAGTTACCCTGGGACGCAGCCATTCCGACGGCAACATCATTGCCCATTACCTGAACAGCAACCATCGTAACCGCCTCGCACTGGGTCGGGTTCACCTTACCGGGCATGATGGAGGAGCCGGGCTCGTTCTCCGGAATGAAAATCTCGCCAAGGCCGTCTCTCGGACCGCTTGCAAGCCAGCGAACGTCGTTCGCAATCTTCATCATATCGCAGGCAAGAGCCTTGATTGCACCATGCGCAAATACAAGCTCGTCCTTCGAGGTCAGCGCGTGGAACTTGTTCGGAGCAGTTACAAATGCCTTGCCGGTTAATGCTGCAACCTCGCCCGCAACCACACGTCCGAACTCCGGATGTGCGTTCAGACCCGTACCAACCGCAGTACCGCCAAGCGCAAGCTCATGCAGAGGAGCAAGTGCAAGCTTAAGAAGCTCAACATCGCGCTCCAGGCTCGAACGCCAGCCGCTGATCTCCTGGCTGAACTTGATCGGGGTTGCATCCTGAAGGTGGGTTCTTCCGCTCTTTACGATGCCCTCGTTCTCTTCCTCCAGGCGCTTAAAGGTTGCAATCAGAGTCTCGCAGGCCGGAATCAGACGATCCTCAATCATTAATACCGCAGCGATGTGCATTGCGGTCGGGAATGTATCGTTGGAGGACTGGCTCATATTTACATCATCGTTCGGATGAAGCAGCTTCTTGCCGGCGATCTGGTTGCCGCGATTTGCAATGACTTCGTTCGCGTTCATGTTGGACTGCGTGCCGGAACCGGTCTGCCATACTACCAGCGGGAAATTATCCATCAGCTGACCGCTGATCACCTCATCGCATGCCTGCGAAACAGCAGCAAGCTTCTCTGCCGTCATCTTCTCGGGCTTAAGCTTTGCATTTGCCAGTGCAGCCGCCTTCTTTAAAATACCAAATGCCTTAACAATCTCAGCAGGCATCGTCTCAATATTTACGCCAATCTCAAAATTCTCATGGCTTCTCTGTGTCTGAGCGCCCCAGAGCTTATCCGCAGGCACCTTAACCTCGCCCATGGAGTCATGTTCGATACGATATTCCATTCTTATTCCCTCCTAAATCGAAATATACTGTTAGATCGTTGTGTTTCTGATAATCTCTTTGAGCTTCTCAGCACTGTTCTGTAACTGAAGAATCTCTTTATCGTTTAACGGAAGCATTACCTTGCCGCGGATTCCTCTGTCGCCCACGGTATTCAGGGTACTTAAGCATACGTCATCAATTCCATACTCGCCGTGCATCATCGTGGATACGGTCATCGTGGTATCCATTCTGTTCAGGACGCACCTGCAGAGGTGACAGACGGAGCAGGATACGGCATAGAAGGTAGCGCCCTTGCGCTCAATGATTCTTCCGCCGGACTTACGCACATATTCCTCTACCTCTGCGCAGTTCAGCTCGGGCAGCATGTTGTTGCTATTGGAAAAAGAAGCATGGCACTCCTGAATCGGAATATTGGAAATATTCGCAAGAGACCACGGAATGAACGAAGAATCACCGTGCTCACCTAATACGTAGGCATGAACATTGTTCTGGCTGATTGAATAATACTCGGACAGACGGGCACGTAAGCGCGCTGTATCAAGGATAGTACCGGAACCGATAATACGATCCTCCGGAATGCCGGAACACTTGCAGAACGCATAGGTCAGAATATCAACCGGATTACTTACAATAATGTAAACGGCATCCGGAGCATAGTGGGTAATCTCAGGCATAATGCTCTTTACGATATTAATGTTGGTCTGTGCCAGTTCAAGGCGGGACTGACCGGGCTTTCTCGCAACACCGGATGTGATAACAACAATATCAGAATTCGCTGCATCCGCGTAGCTTCCGGCATAAATGGAACAAGGGGTGCAGAACGGAATACCCTGTTTGATATCAAGCGCTTCACCCAGCGCCTTTTCGCTGTTGATATCGATCATAACAATCTCCGATGCAAGACCCGATACCGTTAATGTGTACGCAATCGTAGACCCTACGCTTCCGGTGCCAATAATAGTGATTTTGTTCATAGATTTTGCTCCTTTGTTCTTTTTGGGTTTATAATATCGTTATAATTTTAACAAGCCGTTACAATACAACGCCTCTTGTACTGACGGGTTATTATACCATAGCTGACCGCAAAATTCAACCTATTTTGCAATTTCTCCAAAATCTACAAATTGTCCTCCTCATATCGTTATTTTTTTGACAATCGTTCAAGTCAGGAAAACTTCCGGCCAAAGGGCCTTTCCGTCCCTGCTTTTGCCGTCCCTGCTTTCCCGTCCCCACTTTTTCCCAAAGAATCCTGTTGACGTTCTTTCCTTCCGAGGTTACAATTAGATTATTATAATAATAATGGAACGGAGGCGTAATCATGCATTCCCCTGTAACCCCATCTGCCGATACCGGCAGCAAACCATCCAAAAGCTCTGAGTTCACGAATCTGCTCATTATGCTCGGCGGCGCAATTTTGTTCTGTGTGGGCGTCAATTTCTTTGTAACGCCGCTGAATCTGTATAATGGCGGCGCTATCGGTGTCGCACAGCTGATTCGCAGTATCCTGATCGATTTTATGCAGGTTCCGGTTCCGGAGCAGATTGATATCTCGGGTATTTTGTATCTGCTTTTGAATGTTCCGCTGATGTATCTGGCTTACCGCGGCGTCAATCTTCCGTTTTTTATTAAGACCTCCCTTTGTGTTGCGGTTCTGACGGCTGCGATTACGCTGATTCCGATTCCAAAGGTTCCGATTATCGCGGATACGCTTACCTCGTGTATCGTCGGCGGCCTTGTAACTGGGGCCGGCATCGGGTTATGCCTGCGCTGCGGCGGTTCGGGCGGCGGCCTTGATATTGTCGGCGTGTATATGTCCTCCAAATACCGCAACTTCAGCGTGGGAAAGATTTCGATCTTTGTCAATATTGTGATTTATGCTCTGTGTGCAATTCTGTTCAGCGTAGAGACCGCGATCTACTCGGTTATCTATGTCGCAGTGTTCTCGATTACGCTGGACAAGTTCCATTATCAGAATATTATGGTGCAGGTTACGATATTCACCAAAGTGGACGGCGTTCCCGAGCATATTATGAAGCACCTCTACCGCGGTGTGACCGAGTGGAAGGGGGACGGCGCGTATACGCAGGAGGAGACCAATATTTTAGTGACTGCAATATCCAAGTATGAGATTCCGCTGCTGCGCAAGCTTGTGCTGGGGTTGGATCCGAAAGCATTCATTATATATAATGAAGTTTCTTCCATAGACGGGAATTTTATTAAAAAGTTGTAGCGAGGAGAGGACGGACGCCCGGGAGGCCTGAGTGGCACAGCGGTTTATGCTTGCGTATCGGTTGAAGCAAAGTAGGTTCCGATGAGCATAATGATTAAGGCGACTAAGAACGAGAGTGACGGGAGGTCCCAGAAGATCAGTAAGGACAGGCCGGCTCCGACGAATGGAGCAACGGCATAGTAGGTGCTTGTCTTTGCTGCTCCCAAGTCCCGCTGTGCATAGATGTAAAAGTATATGCTTAGGCCGTATGCTATGAAGCCGAGCAGAAGGGCGCAGGCTATGTATCGTATGCTCGGCAGCTTTTCTCCTATGATAAGGGCAATGACGAAAGAGCCGAGTCCGGAACCAAAGCCCTTGATTACCACGATTTCAAGGGGATTTTTGGAGGACAGCATACGGGTACAGTTGTTCTCAAAGCCCCAGCAGATGCAGGCAAGCAGGACAAAAAGAGAGCCGTATGAGAATGACAGGCTGCTCATGTCTTCAAAGGACAGGATGATGCTGGACACGGTGACCAGAACGATTGCAAACCAAAGGCGCCTGGAGATTGCTTCTTTGAATATTACAAGTGCAATCACCGATGTTGCCACGATCTCAAAATTGTTCAGCAGGGATGCGTTCGCGGCAGTCGTCATTGTCAGCCCAATCATGAGAAAGATCGGTGCGGCGATATCGAGAATTACCATTCCGACTGTAAATGGTAATTCTTTTTTGGTAAGCGGCTGTTCTTTTTCTTTTTTGCCCGCGGACCGCTGAATGATGCCGATGATGAAAAGTCCGATTCCCGCTCCGAGATATAGGAACGCCGCCATCATAGTCGTGGAAATTCTGTCAAGGAGCAGCTTGGAAAACGGCGAATTAATGGCATATAGCACCGCCGCAAGGAAGGCAAAAAACGTTGCCCGTCTCTGTTTCGCGTTCATAATAGTATAATCCTCCGTTATTTCATGAATTGATCGATTGCGTTGGACAAATCATCAAGCGCTTTTTGATCGCCCGTTTTGACCGCTTCGACAATACAATGGTTCAAATGGTCTTTTAAAATGATCTTCCCCGTATTATTTATCGCAGCTTTTACCGCTGCAAGCTGAATTAATACATCGGAGCAATTCTTTCCGTTCTCCACCATGTTCCTGACGGATTCCAAATGCCCGATTGCTCTTGACAGACGGTTAAGAACCGCTGCTGTATTTTCATGCATGTGTTCCATATTATTCCTCCTTATATCCCCCCAGGGGGGATATACTTATTATATACCGAATCTACGTTTTTTCAAGAGGACGGAGCAAAGTTCGAATGGATTCGAGAAAAAAGAGAGAAGATTTTGATGATCTTCTCTCTTTCCAGGCTTCTTTTTCTCTGTTGTGTATTCTTTTTCTTGTCTGGTTACTCCAGTTCAAATGCTCCGGTATAGAGCTGATAATAGGTGCCTTTTTCGGCGATTAGATCGTCGTGGCTGCCGCGTTCGATGATGCGGCCGTTCTCCAGTACCATAATGCAGTCGGAGTTCATAACGGTGCTGAGTCTGTGGGCAATGACGAAGGTGGTTCTGCCCTGCATCAGTGCGTCCATACCGCGCTGCACCAGGGCCTCGGTACGGGTATCGATGGACGAGGTCGCCTCATCCAGAATCATTACAGGCGGATCGGCAACCGCGGCGCGGGCGATTGCAATCAGCTGTCGCTGACCCTGGGAGAGCTGGGACCCGTTGCCGGTGAGCATGGTATCGTAGCCGTGCGGCAGTCTCGTAATGAAATCGTGAGCATTCGCGGTCTTTGCGGCGCTGATACATTCCTCATCCGTGGCGTCCAGCCTTCCGTATCGGATGTTCTCCATCACCGTTCCGGTAAAGAGATTGGTGTCCTGAAGAACGATACCAAGGGAGCGGCGCAAATCGGGCTTGTGGATCTTGTTGATATTGATGTTGTCGTAGCGGATCTTGCCGTCGGCAATATCGTAGAACCGGTTGATCAGGTTCGTAATGGTGGTCTTGCCCGCGCCGGTAGCGCCGACAAAGGCAAGCTTCTGGCCGGGGCTTGCATACAGCGTGACATCGTGAAGAACGGTCTTCTCCGGAACATAGCCGAAATCCACCTCATGCATCGTAATGTCGCCCTTGAGCTCCGCATAGGTAATGGTTCCGTCGGCCTTATGCGGATGCTTCCATGCCCAATGTCCGGTACGCTCGGCGCACTCGGTGATGGTTCCGTCCTCCGCGATATGACAGTTCACCAGAGTGACATAGCCGTCATCCGCCTCGGGTTCCTCATCCATCAGCTCAAAGATACGCTCTGCGCCTGCAAGCGCCATAACGATGGAGTTGATCTGGTTGCTCACCTGGCTGATGGGCTGATTGAACGAACGGGACAGGATCAAAAAGCTCAGCAGGCTTCCCAGGCTTAACAGGCTCTCCTGAGATGCGATAGCAATAATACCGCCTACAATCGCCAGAATCGCGTACTGAATGTAGCCAAGGTTATTATTTACAGGGCCCATCACATTCGCATAAGCACCTGCCTTAAATGCGTTCTTTCGCAGCGTCTCATTGAGTTCGTCAAACTCCGCTTTGGAGATCTCCTCATGACAGAACACCTTGATTACGCGCTGTCCATGAATCATCTCTTCCACATATCCATTCAGGGCACCGAGCGCCTTCTGCTGCCCGATGAAATAGCGTCCGGAACGGCCCGCAACGAACTTCGTTACCATAATAATACCGAACACGGTAATGCACATAACGCCGGTCAGAATGGGAGACGTCACCAGCATCGCCACAAATACGACTATCAGCGTAGCCACAGAGGAGATGCACTGCGGAATCGACTGGGATATCATCTGCCTCAGGGTATCAATATCGTTCGTATAACGGCTCATCGTATCGCCCACAGGATGCGTATCAAAATACCGGATGGGCAGCGTCTGCATGTGGGTGAACATCTCGTCACGGATGGTCTTCTGCGTGCCCTGGGCAACACGAACCATCAGGAAATTATACAGGAAGGAAGACACCATTCCTACCAGATAGATGCAGGCCATTCCGCACAGGAACTTAATCAGAGGGGTATAGTCGGGATTGGCCTGAGTCAGAAGCGGTTTCACATAATCGTCCACCAGATAGCCCAGAGACTTTGAGCTCATGGTCTGCGCCAGAGCGCTCAGGAGGATGCAGATGATAACCACAATCATAGTCTTCTTGTATTGGCCCAGGTAGCCCAGCAGTCTTGAAATGGTCTGCTTGGGATTCTTTGCTTTGCGGCCGTCGCCGCTCATTTTTACAGGGGGCATTACTCTTCCCCTCCTTTCGTCTGGGAATAATATACTTCCTGATAGATAGAGGAAGTCTTAAGCAGCTCGTCGTGGGTGCCCTGTGCGACAATCTCGCCGCCTTCGAGCACCAGAATCAGGTCCGCTTCCTGAACAGAAGCCACGCGCTGCGCAATAATCAGCTTGGTCGTATCCGGAATCTCATCCCGGAACGCCTGACGAATCATCGCGTCGGTATGCGTATCCACCGCGGAGGTGGAGTCATCCAGAATCAGGATCTTCGGCTTCTTTAACAGCGCTCTTGCAATACAGAGTCTCTGTTTCTGCCCGCCGGAGACATTGGAACCGCCCTGTTCGATATGAGTATCATAGCCCTTAGGGAAGGTCTGGATAAAACTATCGGCACAGGCCAGCCTGCAGGCGTGAATCATCTCCTCGTCGGTCGCGTCCGGATTACCCCAGCGAAGATTATCCTTAATCGAACCGGAGAAGAGGACGTTCTTCTGGAGCACCATGGATACCGAATCACGCAGAGCATGAATATCATAATCTCTTACATCCACGCCGCCGACCTTAACGCAGCCTTCGGTTGCGTCGTACAGACGGGGAATCAGCTGTACCAGTGTAGATTTACTGGAACCGGTACCTCCGAGAATACCGATCGTCTGTCCCTGCTTAATATGCAGATTGATCGAATCCAGCGCGTTGCGATCCGCCTCCTTCGAATACCGGAAGGAGACTCCTTCAAAGTCAATGGAACCGTCTTTTACTTCCATAACAGGCGCATTCGGCTCCGCCAGATCCGGCGTCTCCTCCAGAATCTCACAGGTACGCTGCATCGGTGCACGGCTCATGGTCAGCATGACAAATACCATGGAAAGCATCATCAGGCTGTTCAGAATCTGCGACGTATAGGTGAACATGGACGTCAGCTGACCGGTCGTAAGGCCCATGGCCTCATTATTGCCGGACTGTACAATCATGGTTGCACCAAGATACGAGATAGCAATAATACAGGTATATACAGCCAGCTGCATCAGCGGATTATTGAACGCCATGATGCGCTCCGCCTTACAGAAATCATCGTAGATCAGCTTGGATATGCCGGTGAACTTCTTGGTCTCTTCCTCCTCACGGACAAAGGCTTTCACCACGCGGATCCCGTGAAGGTTCTCCTGAACAACGTTATTCAGCTTATCATAGGTCTTGAATACCCGGTCGAAGATGGAATGTACCATTCTGATCAGAACATACAGTCCCACAGCCAGCAAAGGCAGCACGATGCAGAAGACAACGCACAGCTTCGGGCTGATTCCATATGCCTTCCAGGCAGCCATAATCAGCATCATCGGACAGCGCACCGCCATACGGATGGACATCTGGAAGGCCATCTGAATGTTGGCAACATCGGTCGTCAGACGGGTGACAATACTGGACGTGGAAAACTTGTCGATATTGTAAAAGTCAAAGGTCTGAACCTTATAATACATATCATGCCGCAGATTACTTGAGAATCCGGTAGCGGCGTAGGACGCGAAAAACGCGGATGCAACGCCGAATATCAGAGATACCATGGCACACAATATCAACTGAATGCCATACTGAACTACGGCGGACATGTCACCGGCCTCTACGCCGAAGTCGATGATTTTTGACAGCACAGTCGGGATCTGAACCTCCATTGCAACCTCGCCTATCATACACAGTGGGCTTAAGATGGTCGCAGGCATATATTCCCGGACAGATTTTAACAGACGACTAATCATTGAAATTCGATTCCTCCTTATCAAAACGTTGGCAGGGATTCCCTCCCATATTAATAATGGCACGCTCCAGAAGCTCAGAGAACTGGCGCTGTTCCTCCGGGGTAAAATCGCGCACCATACGCTGCTCATTCTCCCGAATGGTCTCATCCATCAGCGCAAGGCACTGTCTTCCTTTCTCCCGAAGGATAATTCTCTTGCAGCGGCGATCCTCCGGATCGGGAAAGAATTCGATAAATCCTTTCCGTTCAAGCCTGCCAAGAATACCTGAGACTGTCGGATGACTGAGTTGGAATTCTTCCTCGATATCTTTCGCACAGGGCGGATCCGCCTGGTGGGAAATAAAGCCGACAACACGTCCTTGAGAGCCGGTCAGATCCATCTGAGCCAGCGTGTTCGACATGGTCAGTTCGGTACACCAGTGCAGAATGCGGATTCGGTGACCATAATGATGAAGCAAAGGGAACACCTCCTTAAAATGTAGCACGCTACCTAATATATTAGCACAGTGTTCCTAAATTGACAAGTGGATATTGTTAAAAATTGCATCCGATCTGTTTTCCGGTTCCTCAAACGTTCCACTGCAGCAAAAAAACAGACCCCGAAGGCCTCCAGGATCTGTTCCGCATTCCCTATTCCCTTTTTGTTGGACTAAGACGATTATTCCTCGTCGTCCCCTTCCAGCACCGCAATCTCATACTTCTCGAGAATGATTCTCTGAATCTTCTCACGGGTATCGGAGTTGATCGGATGAGCGATGTCACGGTACTCGCCATCCCCTGCCTTACGGCTGGGCATCGCGATAAAGAGCCCCTTCTCTCCCTCGATCACTTTGATGTCATGAACCACGAATTCATTGTCAATCGTGATCGATACCACCGCTTTCATCTTGCCTTCTTTGCTGACTTTTCTTACACGCACGTCCGTAATCTGCATAAAATGTGTCCCCCTTTGTAGTTTCCAAAGCTCCGTCTCCTGACGAAGCCCCGGTTTTACCAGCGGATGAGCACCCCGCCCATCCGCCGGTTACCTTCTTCCATAAATATTAGTTCCTGCCAGTGTACCGCGAATCCCTGCCTCAGGCAGGAATCCCCGAGCGGTAATGCAGGCCCGCCGGTCTGTCAGTGAGCCGGCTTTTACAGAGCGTATCTTTCGTTCTTCTCGACTACGATCTTAATCTTTCCGTTCTCTCCTACATAAGTCGCATTTGCACGAATCGTATCACGGCTTTCAATGATACAATTCTCAATGTAGGTGTTGTCGCCGATGTGAACATCGTTCAGAACGATCGAGTTCTTAATCGTAACGTTATTGCCGACGTATACCTTCTTGAACAGAACGGAATTCTCTACAACACCGTTGATGATGCATCCGCTCGATATCAGGCTGTTCTTGGCAATCGCACCCTGATTGAACTTTGCCGGAGGCAGATCGTCAATCTTGGAATATACGTCCGGATACTCCTTGAAGAAGTAATCTCTGATTCCCTTGTTCAGGAAATCCATATTCGTCTGATAATAGGACTCAACCGTGGAGATGTTGCTCCAGTAAGAATCCATCTCATACGCGTAGATTCTCTTCACATTCTTGTAACGAATCAGAATATCCTTAACGAAATCATAACGCTCTTCCTCATTCGCACGCTCTAACAGCTCAATCAGCTGTCTTCTGCGGATAATATAAATACCGGTGGAAATCATGCTCGCATTCGTTGCAAGAGGCTTCTCCTCGAACTCCTGAATGCGTCCGTCCTCATCCAGCTTTACCAGTCCAAAACGGCTGGTATCCTCTTCGGGAGCCATCTTCTTGCAGACCACTGTGATATCCGCTTTCTTTGCGATATGGTACTCCAGTACCTTATTATAATCGAGCTTGTACACGCAATCGCCGGAAGCGATTACAACGTACGGCTCATGGCTGTTCTTTAAGAATGTCAGGTTCTGATAAATGGCATCTGCCGTGCCGCGGTACCAGAAGCTGTTGTCCGCCGTGATAGTAGGATTGAACAGGAATAAGCCTCCCTGCTTTCTTCCGAAATCCCACCACTTGGAGGAGCTTAAATGTTCATTCAGGGAACGGGAATTGTACTGAGTCAGCACCGCTACCTTCTGAACATGGGAATTGGACATATTACTTAAGGCAAAGTCAATACTGCGATAGCTTCCCGCTACCGGCATAGCCGCGATCGCTCTTTTGTTGGATAATTCGCGCATCTTGTTGTTATTGCCGCCTGCTAAAACGATACCGATTGCTCTCATGTTCTGTCACCTGCCTTAATAATATTTTGTCCGGCACGAAGGACTCCGCTCGGATAATCGTCAAGGGTCGTCCCACCGGAAATTGCCGTATTCTTACCAATCTTAACCTTGTCCGGAACAACGGAATCCTCACCGACCGTTACAAGGTCGAAGCAGTATACATTCGGCTTCTCAACATTGGGAGCAGACTCACCAAGACCGAGCTCACAATCTGTGCCGATCACGCAGTTCTCTGCGATAACGCCCTTCTCTACAATCGTTCTGTCACCAATTACGGAACCATTCATAATAATGGAATCCCTGACAACTGCGCCCGGTCCGACATAGACACCGCAGCCGATAACACTGTTATGAACCTCACCGTAGATCTCAGAACCTTCGCCGATAAGAGCGCGGTCAATAACAGCATCGCCGGAAATATACTGAGGCGGAATCACATCACTCTTTGTATATACCTTCCAGAACTCCTCGTACAGATTGAACTCCGGGATCAGATCGATGAGCTCCATATTGGACTCCCAGTAGGATCCAAGGGTTCCGACATCCTTCCAGTATCCGTTGTACTCGTAAGCGAAGATTCTGTCGCCCCTCTCGTGGCAGTACGGAATGATATGTTTGCCGAAGTCACAGCCGGGCTGCTCGGACAGCGTAATAAGAGCCTCTCTTAAAACCTTCCATGTAAATATGTAGATACCCATGGATGCCAGATTGCTTCTCGGCTTCGGAGGCTTCTCCTCGAATTCCAGAATTCTCTTCTTCTCATCTGTGATAACAACACCAAATCTGCTTGCTTCCTCCATCGGAACCGGAATCGTCGCGATTGTAACATCTGCGTTATTCGCCTTATGGAACTCAAGCATTACTTCATAATCCATCTTATAGATGTGGTCGCCGCCCAGAATCAGTACATACTCGGGATTATAATACTCCATGTACTTTAAGTTCTGGTAAATCGCATTCGCGGTACCAGTGTACCATTCGCTGTTATTCTTCTTCTCATACGGAGGAAGAATAGACACACCGCCGATATTCCTGTCCAAATCCCACGGAATACCAATTCCAATATGTGTGTTAAGCTTCAGCGGCTGATACTGGGTTAATACGCCTACGGTATCTACTCCGGAATTAATGCAGTTACTCAGCGGGAAGTCAATGATTCTGTACTTGCCGCCGAAAGAAACTGCCGGTTTTGCCACATCTGATGTCAGCACTCCAAGTCTGGAGCCCTGTCCCCCTGCCAAAAGCATGGCTATCATTTCTTTCTTAATCACGTTATCACCTCTTGTTGTTTGATATGTTCTATTATACCATCATTCTCTTCAAATGTGAATAAATTTTACAAAATTTTTTTCTTTTTTTTCGGGTTTTTGTTATAAATCCCGAAGTATTTACACAAATTTTGACAGTTCTATACAAAATATAACATTCACACCGCCATTTCTCCAAATTTCCCCAATAATTTCCACAAAAGTGTCAGAGGAATTCTCGAATACCCGGTTGTATTTTCCTGGGAATCGGGTATAATAGCTTATGTACTATCATATACTAAACCAAAAGGATGTGTCTATATGTATAAATTGGATTTTAACAACCCGATATCGGTTCACTTTATTGGTATCGGCGGCATCAGCATGAGCGGCCTTGCTGAGCTTTTACATACAAACGGATTTACCATCACCGGTTCGGACTGGCATGAAAGCCATATCACCAAGCATCTGGAAAGCCTCGGCATCCGGGTTGTCTATGGTCAGCACGCCGAGAATATTACCAATGCCATTGATCTGGTTGTCTATACCGCTGCGGTCAAGGAGGATAATCCGGAATATCAGGCGGTCCTTGCCGCCGGTATCCCCCTGATGGATCGTGCGGAGCTGCTCGGCCAGATTATGCTCCAGTACCGGAACGCAGTTGCCGTATCCGGCACGCACGGTAAGACTACAACGACCTCGATGCTCTCTCTGATGATGCTGGAGGGCAATCTGGATCCGACCATCAGCGTCGGCGGAATTCTCGACGCGATCCATGGCAATATGCGAATCGGGCATTCCGGTAATTTTATCACCGAAGCCTGCGAGTATACGAACAGCTTTTTAAAGTTCCATCCGACCAGTGAGATTATTCTGAATATTGAAGCGGAGCATCTGGATTTCTTCCGGGATCTTGACGATATCCGCCACTCGTTCCGGCTCTTCGCAAAGGAGCTTCCGAAGGACGGCAATCTTGTCATCAACGGCGAGATCGAGAACTGGAGGGAGATTGTATCGGATCTGGACTGCAATATCATGACCTATGGCATCTGCAAAGAGCCCGTGGATCTTACGAATCCTCCGAAGGACTATACCTACGCGGCTGCGAACGTCGCGTTTGATGAATTCGGACACGGCACTTATGATCTGATTCGGAACGGCGCGTTCGTAACCCGCATTCGCCTCAACGTAGTCGGTATCCATAACGTCTCCAATTCGCTTCCGGCCATTGCACTTGCGGATACCTTTGGTGTCTCCATGGAACAGATTCAAAGTGCATTGCTTCAGTTCACCGGAACCGAGCGCCGCTTTGAACACAAGGGAACCGTCGGCGGTGTTGAGATTATCGACGACTACGCACACCATCCGACCGAGATTAAAGCAACCCTGACCGCGGCACAGAAATATCCCCACCGTGACCTCTGGTGCGTCTTCCAGCCGCACACCTACTCCAGAACCAAGCTTTTGTTCCCGGATTTCGTAGAAGCGCTCTCGCTGGCGGACAAGGTGGTACTTGCTGATATCTACGCGGCAAGAGAAGCCGATCCCGGCGACATCTCCTCCGAAGATCTGAAGAACGCACTGACCGAGAGGGGCAAAGAAGCCTATTATTTTAAATCCTTCGATGAGATTGAAGCATTTTTACTGCAGAACCTTACTAACGGCGATCTGTTGATAACTATGGGCGCCGGAGACATTGTATCTGTAGGAGAAGCGCTTTTGGGTGCATAGTTATCCACATTATCCACAGCCTTATCAACAATAGTTGTCCGATTAGGCTGTGGATTCTTTTTGCCTTTTTCCGACATTTCACAATCCCCGGAACCCTGCATTCTTCCCGCATTTCCCACATTTTTCCCTTCCAAATCCGAAATTTATCCACTTTATCCACATCATCCACCATACACCGCCGCACCAGCATTCCCGAAAAACTGGCTATTTTCAAGTTCTTCAAGGCGTGTTATAATCATAGTGGATGGTTTTTGCGAACAGCCGCATCCCATCAGTCTATAGAAAAGGAATGATTTTGCATGACTCCATTACAGTTAACAAACAGCGGTTCTTTGGGTGTAACCGTTATTTCGAATAGGTTTCTTGATCAGTATTTACCGAAGGCGAACGGTTCCTTCGTCAAGGTGTATCTCTGCCTTCTGCGCCATGTACAGTCCCCCGGCGCTCCTGTCACGCTTTCGGGCCTCGCGGATCTGCTTGATGAGACCGAGAAGGATATTGCACGGGCCGTGAATTATTGGGAGAAGGAGGGGCTGCTTATCGTGACCAGGAACGAGGCACAGGAAGTGTCCGGAATTCAGTTTGTGACCCCATGGGAGATGTCGGAGACGGAGACGAATTCCGGCAGGACTCTCCCGGCGGATACATCCGACGGTTTCGCTCCCGGCGCCTCTGTTCCCGACGCTTCTGCTCCCGGCAGTTCTTCTCCCGATTTTACTGCGGATCTTGCGGCAGCGGCCGCTCCTGACGGTTCTGACGCTCCCGGTGCTTCTTCCGGACAGACGTTGGACGATTCCGCGGAATCGGATTTCCCGGATTTGATTCCGACACTCGCATCCGATCCCGGCAATGCGGCGGAGATTCCGGAGAATTTTGACAAGCCGGATTATTCGGAGGCGCAGATCGCGCAGCTGACCGAGAACGACGAGGTCAAGTGGATGTTCAACGTGATTGAGGTCTATCTGGAACGTCTGTTAAAGCCGATGGATGTACAGCTGATTCTCTACCTTTACGAGAGCCTCGGATTCTCTGCGGAGCTTATCCTCTACCTCTACGAATACTGTGTCTCCCGCAACAAAAAAAGCCCTTCCTACGTCGAAGCCGTTGCGCTTGCCTGGGCAAAGGAAGGCATTAACACGGTGGAGAAGGCCGAAGCCGCAGCGGCGGCTTATACGAGCGGATTTCAGACGGTGAACAAGGCCTTCGGCCTGAACCGTGCTCCCGGCAGTGTCGAAAAGCAATACATACAGCGCTGGTTCGACCTGTTCGGAAGTGATCCGCATATCATTGAGGAGGCGTGCAGCCGCACCCTGTTACAGACCGGAAAGCCGGATTTCAAGTATGCGGATAAGATTTTGGAGAACTGGAAGAAAGAAGGCGTTGTACGATACTCCGATATCGCAGCCTGTGACGCCAGACACGCGCAGAAGGCCGCGAATGCAAGAGGGAACGGCGGCAGCGGCGCCGCGGACAGCGCAGGTACCAGGGACGCTTCCGGCAGGCCTTCCGCCGGCACGAACGGCTCCGGCAATCCGAACGGCTCCGCCCCCAGATCCTCCAACAAGTTCAATGCATTTCCGCAGCGCAGCTATTCCGGTGAGGATTTTTCCTCCATGGAGCAGCGCCTGCTTCAAAAAAAGAACAGCACAGAAACGAGGTAAGCTATGGCCTTAAAGAATTATCAGTACAGTAAGATTATCCGGGAATATGACGCCAGACGCCTTCAGAACAAGCATGATCTGGACGAACGGATTCAGGAGGTCTACGCGCGGATTCCGGAGCTCAAAGCTCTGGATGAACAGATCGCGGGCGAATCCGTGCGGCGAGCGAGACTGACCCTGTTCGGCGATGACTCCGCTCTTGCGGGTCTTGAAGAATCCAACCGCGCGCTCTCTCTTCAGAAAAAGCGCCTGCTTGCCGAGCACGGATACCCGGAGGATTATCTTCAGCTCCATTACCAATGCCCGGACTGCAAAGACACCGGCTACATCGGCAGCGACAAATGCCACTGCTTCCGTCAGGCGATCGTGGATCTGGTCTACGCGCAGTCCAATGTCCGGGACGCGGTGAGAAAGGAGAATTTCGACACCTTTTGCTTCTCCTACTACTCCGATGAGGGCGTTGATGCCGCAACCGGTCTGACTCCGCTTGCCAATATTCATCAGGTGGTCGATTCCGTAAAAAGCTTTCTTGCACGGTTTGATACCTCCTACGAGAACCTTTTGCTGTACGGCAATACCGGCGTCGGCAAGACCTTTTTATCCAACTGCATCGCAGGCGAGCTCCTTGGAAGTGCCCACACGGTCATCTACCTGACCGCGTTCCAGCTGTTTGATATTCTCGAGCAGAATAAGTTCGGCCGTTCCGACGAACCGGACCAGGCGAGGAACCAATTCGAATATATTCTGGACTGCGATCTGCTGATCATTGATGATCTCGGGACCGAGCTTGCGAATGCATTTACGACCTCGCAGCTGTATCTGTGCATCAATGAACGACACCTTGCGCGCAAGTCCACCGTGATTTCGACGAACCTCTCGCTTGCCCAGCTGAACACGAATTACAGCGAACGTATATTTTCGAGAATAACAAGCAATTATACTTTATTGAAGATAACCGGCGAGGATATCCGCCTGAAAAAGCTTCTGGGTTAATTGCCGGAAGGCCCGTTTTCTCAGGTGTAAATTTGTGACTTATGCGGATTTTTATTCACTTTTTCAGCGAGATTCCCGGGGATTGCAAATTTTTCGTAAATTTTCACCTTGACGAAACATGTCGAGAATAGTATGATTAACACGTACTAACGAACGGATTATTTTTAGGAGGAAACAATCATGTCGCAGCAAGATATTGCTTTAGAAACCATTCCGGTAGGCCCCCTTGGGATTATCCCCCTTGAAAGTATCAAGCCCCTGGGCCAGAAAGTCAATGACTACATTGTAAAGTGGAGAAGTGACAGAGAAAGCGAGCACAAGACCAACATTGCCCTTTCCGGCTACCAGAGAGATTCCTATCTCATCGACGCAGCCTGCCCCCGTTTCGGAACCGGCGAGGCGAAAGGTGTTATCCGCGAAACCGTGCGCGGCGACGACTTATATATTCTGGTCGATGTATGTAACTACAGTCTGACCTATACGGTGTGCGGCCAAAAGAATCATATGTCCCCGGACGACCATTTTCAGGATTTGAAGCGTGTAATTGCGGCTCTCGGCGGCAAGGCAAGAAGAATCACCGTAATCATGCCTTTCTTATATGAAAGCAGACAGCATAAGCGCAGCTCCAGAGAATCCCTTGACTGTGCGCTCGCTCTGCAGGAGTTAGTGAATATGGGTGTAGAGGGTATCATTACCTTTGACGCGCATGATCCGAGAGTGCAGAATGCGATTCCGTTAAAGAGCTTTGAGACGGTTCAGCCCAGCTACCAGTTCATCAAAGCGCTTCTGAACAATGTTCCGGATCTGATCGTTGACAAGGAGCATATGATGATCATCAGCCCGGATGAGGGAGCGATGAACCGTGCTGTATACTACGCGAATGTACTCGGTCTGGACATGGGTATGTTCTACAAGCGCCGTGACTACTCGACTGTCGTAAACGGCCGCAATCCGATTATTGCTCACGAGTTCCTCGGAAGCGATGTAGAGGGCAAGGATGTGGTTATCATGGATGACATGATTTCCTCCGGAGAAAGTATGTTTGACGTTGCAAAGGAGTTAAAGAAGCGTAAGGCCGGCCGTATCTTCATGTGCTCGACCTTCGGCCTGTTCACCAACGGTCTTGAGAAGTTCGACAAGGCGTATGAGGATGGCCTGATCTACCGCGTTCTGACTACCAACCTGGTTTATCAGCCGGAAGAGCTCCTTGCGAAGCCTTATTATATCAATGTTGACATGAGTAAGTATATCGCTCTGTTAATCGACGCTCTGAACCATGATGCTTCCATCAGCCAGTATCTGAATCCTACCAAGAGAATTCAGAACTTCCTGAACCAGTATTATGAGAAGAAGGGAATGACGCCTCCTACCAGAGGATAATTGTCCCTGTTATTACAGCAAAGCTATGCTTCGAACCGTACTCCGCCCCTGGTCATGCCGACCAGGGGCGGAGTAAACAGGACTGAGACTCTGTTCTGCAGTTACTCCAATCCGCGGCAATTACAGCTCTGTCGCCCGGTATTCCCATCCAAGCTCCCGAAGCATCCTCTCCTCCCTGCTCTGACAGGTAAACAAAAGCACCTGCGCCGGTCCCCGGGCAAGATCCGCAAGCACAGTCTTCAATCTTTCATCATCATAATAGGCAAAGCTGTCATCCAGAAGAATCGGAATATCCTCACGTCCAATCAGCCGCGCTCCTGCGGTCAGACGCAGAGCAAGATATACCTGCTCAATCGTACCGGTACTTAAGCTCTCCAACGGTACGAAGTCCCTTCCGCTGCTGATTCGCATATTCAGCTTCTCATCCAGATACGCTTTTTCATGACGACCGCCCGTGTATCGGCAGACGAATTCCGATACATCCTGCCCAAATCGTCCTCCAAAATTATCATGAATTCTCGCGCTCAGGTCCTCTATGGTGCTGATGGCAAGCCGAATCGCCGCAAGCTCCTCCTTCTTTCGCCCCCTTTGTTCGGTCAGCTCCCGGAACCGTTCTTCCTGCTCCGCCAGACGTTCTCCGTTATCCTTTCCCCGGTCAAGCTCCCATTTCAGCTTTTCCAGATGCAGTTCGCATTCCGCCCGCTCTTCCTGACACGCTTCCAGACGGCGTCGATTCTCTTCCCTGCACTCCG
This sequence comes from Lachnospiraceae bacterium, assembly GCA_017623215.1. Lineage (GTDB taxonomy): Bacteria > Bacillota > Clostridia > Lachnospirales > Lachnospiraceae > Caccomorpha. The sequence continues at coordinate 32,329 of JAGAPO010000051.1, forward strand.
CGACCTGCTTTGCAAGCCGCTCCATGTATTCCGCATTCCATTCTCCGCCCGGACCTTCTTCGGAACCGGGCTTTTTAAGGAACCTCGATGCATAAGCAGCGATCTCTTCCCTGTTCTTTTTCACCCGCTGTTCCAGCTGCTGCCTCTGGCCGGAATACCACTCCGCCTGCTCCGCAAGCTGTCCACCCTGCGCGCTCCGTCGCAGGCCCGCTTCGTATTTCGCACGCAGATCCCGCTCGTCTAAGACATTATAATCCAGCAGAATCTCATGTCTCCTGCTTTCACATCGTAAGACCTGCTGCTCCAGCTCCTCAATATCCTCTTCATACGGGCGCTTGCGCTTCCTCGCCTTCTTCTCCGATACCAGATATACCATTCCGCCCGTCAGAGCCAGCAGCACGCCTCCGTAGATTCCCAGATAATTCCCCGGGATATCCTTCATCAGCAGGCACGCAATCGTAACAATCAGCCCAAAGCCAACTATCACCGCGCTTCTGCGCTTATGATCATCCTGCACTGCCGCTTCTTCCTCCCGCTGCTTTGCCAGAATCTCCCGTTTCTGATTCTCCGCTTCTCTTCTTGCCGCGGTCAGACCCGAAAGCTCCTCCAGACTTCTCCCCTGCTTTTCGCACTCCGCCTTCCCCTTCTCAGCGGCTGCGGCTGCCTCTCGCAGCTGCTGCTCCTTTTCCCTGTACTGCTCCGCCTGACAAAGCAATTCCTGACTTGCCCGGTATTTTTCCTGAACCGCCGGCAGCTGTTCCAGAGAAGACCCGTATCGCCTTGTAATCTCTCCTTTCAGCTCTCCAAGTCTGCGCGTCAGATCCGACTGCACCGCAAGCAGCTCCTGCTGCCGGCGAAGCAGCCTTTCCATTCTAACCTCGCTCTCTCTTCCGTCCTCAATCGCACGCGTTACCGTCTGCAGCTTTTCTTCCAGATCCTTCAGCGCATTTTCCGCAAGCTTTCGCTTCTCCTGCAGCGTCGTCACTGCAAGCTTTACATCCACCTCACCGCTCCCCGCCGCCGCGATATTCGTTATATAATTGTGAACCTGCCCCGCAAGCTCAGAATCCGTTCGCGCCTTTTGCTGCTCCATACTCACCGTATTCCGATACAGCGACTCCGTAAGCGTCGGAATCAGATCCGTAATCTGCCCCGTCGGAAGCAGAACCTCCCTGCCCGTATCCAGACAAATGCAGCTCACACTTTTTTGATTCTGATGAAAATTCCGAAGAATTCGGTACCGCTTCCCATCCAGCTCCAAATCCATGCTTCCGCCGTACGCCGCCCCGGATTCCCACGGCAGATACTTCCGATACCGGTCATCCTTCCCGACTCTTCCCCGCGTCCGCTCTAACCCGAAGAGCATCGCCCGAATGAACGCATGGACGGTTGATTTGCCCGCCTCGTTCGTTCCATGAATCACGTTCAGCCCGGGTGCAAATGTTATTGACTTATTCTGAAATTTTCCAAATCCCTTAAGCTCTATCTCCGTAATTCTCAATCCGCCACCTCATTTCTCCTGACGCTGTCAGAACTGCCGCACGAACCCGAACTGCTGCATGCATCCGAACTGCCGCGCAGACGCCCCTTCTGCATCAGCGCGTCGATTCCATAATACAGCGCCTTGTCGGCAAGCGGCTGATTCCCGCCCGCAAGACTTCGTATCCTCTCAATGTACATTCCAATAATATTATCCGCATTCTCTCTTGCCAGCTCGTCAAAATCGTAATCCGGCCTTGTCTCATCTGTCACCTGCACGACCCGTCCAAGCCGCATAAACTCCTCGGTTCGATACTCCATCTCCCTGTCCCGCACTCCGGTCAGCACAAGCCGGAACATATTCTCCTCTCCCTTCTCTTTCATCCGCTCCAACGTCTTATCAAGCATCGACGCATTCGTATCCGCCGCATCCGATGAAATCGAAAGATCAATATACTGTCTGGAACAAAACGGCACAAATGTTAGCGTAATCCTGGAAGTCGGGTCATTCTGTCCGGAAGCTTCCCCAGACTCCGGCGCATCTTCCTTCTCAATCTCTCCCAGAACAAATCCATGCTCTCCGCCCTCCGTCTTATCGAGCGGCTCAAGCGATCCGCAATATGCCATACGCTCTCCCATCATCTCCGGCTTATGAATATGCCCAAGCGCAATATAATCAAACCCGGCCTGTACCATGCGCTTCCGGTCCATCGGAACATCCCTCTCATCTCCCCCGTGCGCCAGCAAAATATTAATCCGCTCCTCCACGCCCGGCCTTACCGAATCGCAGCGCGCCTCATAAATATCCCTCGTATGATAGCTGAAGCCATACACCTCCGTATTCAGATCCTCCAGATATACGCTGTCCATTTCACTGTTGTCCAGCATTACCACGTTATCACTCCACGGAAAGCCCGCATACGCCGAATTCGGCCCGATAGAATCGTGATTCCCGGCAATCAGCACCACCTTCGTCCCCGAAAGTCTGGAAAATCGATAATTGAGCTCCTTCAGTTCCCTTACAAGCGGCTGCCTGTGGAACAAATCGCCGGCAATCAGAAGCAAATCAATCTGCTCCATGCCGCACCAGTCCAGAACCCGGTAAAAGCTCTGCCATATCTCCTCCGCTCTCCCGGCGGCCCACTCTTTATCCGAATCCGGCGACGCCCCAAGATGAACGTCCGCAAGATGTACAAATCTCATATCCATGCTCCATTTCCGGCAGCAACCTGCGACTTCGCCATGACGGCAAAATTCCGATTGCATTCATGCCTAATCTATGTTACAATATACCTTAACCGATACGTCTTCCCATTCGCGGAGACGTAATCCTTATCCCTGAATCCGGAGATATAGCTCAGCTGGGAGAGCATTCGCTTGACGTGCGAAAGGTCATGGGTTCGAGCCCCGTTGTCTCCACTATCGAACTATCCAGGAAGCACCGGAAGTGCCGATTTACGCGGCTTTCCGGTGTATTATTTTTGCTTTCCCGCCTTTGACGGCGCACATCCGAATTCCTTTCGGAACGCCCTCGAGAAGGTCGAGAACGACCGAAATCCGCTCTGGTAACACACCTCCGTCACTGACCCCCCTACCGATGTCAGCAGCCGATGTGCATACCGCACCCGCAGCCGGTTCACATAATCCGAGAAGCAGATCCCCGTCTCCGTCCGGAACAGCTCGCAGAAATAATTCGGACTCAGATGGACATATGCGGCCGTCTCCTCTAACGTAACCGCCTCTCTGAAATGCCTTTGCAAATAGAATATCGCGCTGCGCACGCTCTGCACGGTTCCGAAGCGCCTCTCCCGCCCAGGATGCTGCAATTCCGCGCTGTCTCCCGGCGAATACTCCTGCGCGTTCCTCTGCGGCCCCGCACCTCCTGACGGCAGGCAAAGAGTCTCTTCCGCCGCGTTGCTCCGCAGCAGCGTAATCATCAGACATTGCAGCAGGTTTCTCAGATACGAATCCGCATATGCATCCGCCGTCCGGAACGATTCCTCCGTCAGCAGCTCGAACAGGGTCCTATGCCTTACGAATTCCTCCTCCGACAGCTGTGTCTGCGTACAGCGGCAGGCAAGCAGCGTCTCGTAATCATACTCATCCGAGAAAAAATCCTCCCGAAACATCGTATTATAATACTTCAGCGGCTCCTCCGGATACACCGCATGCACATCCGCCGGCGTCAGCAGATACATACTTCCCGGGCGCAGCGGCAGCCTCTGTCCATTGAGCAGATGTACCCCCGTCCCTGAAGTAATCAGCTCCAATTCAAAAAAATCATGGGTATGTAACGCAAACGGCTTCGTAAGCGTCCGCAGCGACGCCACCAGCCCGCGCGGCGTTCCAATCTTTTGATTACTTAACAATATGGGTAAATCCGATAATCCATTCTTCATCCCGCACCTCATCTCTGCATCGCTCCGATCCCGGCGTCCTCTCTTCAACCTCCGCCCGTATCTCTCCCTCAGCGTATCATACTTTCGTTCAAAACACAAGACGAATCGGAATATTTGACAAGAATGCCGGTCCAAATGAGTAGCCTTCTCCTCTCTCCCACGCTATAATAGACCTGATAAACGATGCAGCAAAATCCGGAGCCCGGGACTTATGCACAGCTGCATTTCCCATCCAGCGTTGGGCTTGAGCTCTCTTTTATCACATAATCTTTCAGCGCCATACGGCGCAGAAACGGAGGAACGAATGGAACGAATCTATTCTTTGAACGGCCAGTGGGATCTATACTATTACGACGCGGTCGAGGGCCGCACCTGCGAGGCCAAAGAGCTCATGAACGGCGATATTCCTCACATCCCTGCCGAAGTTCCGGGCAATGTTGACCTGGATCTCTCCCGCGCGGGCATCCTTCCCGAGGATCTGTTCCGCGGAATGAATATCTGCCGGACCGAACAATACGAAACCTATGACTGGTGGTACTGCACCGAGTTTGACACTCCAAAGACCCTTCCGGGCGATATCATCCGGCTTCGTTTTGAGGGCGTGGACTGTCTTGCGGAATACTACCTGAACGGAGAACCTATTGCTTCTACTGCGAACGCATTTATCACACATGAGATCGACGTGACGAACGCCTTAAAGGCAGACAGCAGGAACCTCCTTCAGGTTCACATTCGCTCCGCTGTTATGGAGCAGCTGAGCACTCCTCACCAGACCTACCTGCTCTACAGCTGGCATATCCATGGCGCGGTAGGTCTCCGCAAGCCCGCTCACTGCGCCGGCTGGGACATTCTCCCCCGTGCCGTAACGGCAGGTCTGTGGAAGGACGTCTCCCTTGTTGTCAGCAACGGCTTTGAATTCGAAGAGGTAAGCTACGTCATCCGCGGTGACCTGCGTCATCCGATCGTTCAGGTCCATTTTGGCGTAAATGCTCCGATGCCGGCGCTTGTCAGCAGCCGATTGGAGGTTCGTATCCACGGTGTCTGCGAAGAGTCCGTATTTGAAGGTAAGGATATCTTAAAGCACCGCAAGATCGGCCGCGTCGACTGCGCGGTTCCGAATCCGAAGCTGTGGTGGCCCGCAGGCTATGGCGAACCGTATATTTACGATACGGTTCTGGAACTGTGGTATGAGGGCACATTAATGGCCGCACACCGCATGAATGTCGGCATCCGCACCGTGAAGCTTCGCCGCACCGAGCTGCTGTCCGACCCGAACCCGAGCTTCCAGTTCGTCATCAACGGTGTGGATGTATTCTCCCGCGGAAGCAACTGGATACCGATGGACGCATTTCACAGCCGTGACCGCGAGCGCTACGAAAAAGCGCTTACCATGGCCTCCGACATCGGCTGCAATATTCTCCGCATCTGGGGCGGCGGCGTGTATGAGCAGGACTATTTCTACGATTACTGTGACCGCCACGGAATCATGATCTGGCAGGATTTCATGATGGCGTGCCAGATCTGTCCGATGGACGATACGATTATGAAGAATATGGAAGAAGAATTCACCTGGGTTATCCGCAAATTGCGCACGCACCCGAGCATCGTGCTGTGGGCGGGCGATAACGAGATTGATGTTGCGGTTGCATCGAACGGCGTTGATCCGGCGATCAACACCATCACAAGGGATCTGCTGCCCCGTCTCGTATCGCGCTACGACTTCTTCCGCCCCTACCTGCCGAGCTCTCCGTACATCACCAGCCGCGGCTTCCAGAATTACAGCCAGGACAGTAAGGGCCAGGATGCGTTCGTAGAGCGCCATCTCTGGGGTGCCCGCGATTATTACAAGGCAGAATTCTATTCGCAGTCAAAGGCCTGCTACGTCAGCGAGACCGGCTATCACGGCTGCCCGTCTCCCGAATCTGTCCGTAAGATCGTGGACGATGACTGCGTATGGCCGTACAATAACGAACAGTGGACGCTGCATTCCACCGACCAGAATAACAGCGACCACCGCGTCCGCCTGATGGCTGACCAGATTCGCCAGCTGTTCGCATTTGACCCGGAGACGCTCGAAGACTTTTCCCTCGCCTCCCAGATCTCGCAGGCCGAGGCGGACAAATTCTTCATCGAACGCATGCGTACTGGACGTCCCCAGAAGGGCGGAATTATCTGGTGGAACCTGATTGATGGCTGGCCGCAGATGTCCGACGCGGTTGTGGATTATTTCTACGACAAGAAGCTCGCATACGATTACATCAAACGTTCACAGGCTCCCTTTGCCCTGATGATCCACGAAATGCATGACTGGAACTACACGCTGGTAGCAGCGAACGATACGCGACATCCGGTTAAGGGAACCTATCGCGTAACTGATATCGAGACCGGAGAGCTTCTGGCCGAGGGTGCGTTCGACGCAGACGCCAACACCGCCACCGATGTCACAGGCATCCGCATGATGTACAATGACCAGCGCATGCTGCTCATTGAGTGGACTGTAGACGGCAAGCGCTCCTACAACCACTACCTGTGCGGAATGCCGGCGTTTTCGTTCCGGAAATATGTTGGATGGATGAAGAAGCTGCAGGAAATCTGTTCGGAAGAGTAACTGCGGGAGTTGACACTATCCTTTCAATCATGCTGTATTAAATCCTCATTCCGCTGTATCATGTATCAGACATGTTCTATAGCCTCCTTTGTAGATTTTGTGTGGTAACTTACTTCTGCTAAATGGCTATAGACCATGTCTGTTTTTATGAAATTAAATCTGCGAAATTAATTATACGTTATCGCTGTCTTCTGTGATAACCACTTCGCAGCACTTATCGCTCCTCCTGTTTTTTCAAAAGCTCCTTGATCCGCTTTACACCTCCGAGTCTTCCAGAGACGTCCAGCTGCCATCCGTTGCTCATAATCAGCTTTCCCGTTCACTCCATAACAGCCGTACTTTCTCATCACCCGTTCGAGCACGCTTCGGATTCTCCGCCAATTCCATCCCGTTCCCGCTCAATTAAGCACCCTCTGTCTACCCGATACCATTCCTTTCGCAAGCTCACGATAACTCATACTATTTATCATTTCAAGAACACTCAGCTTTCGTTCTTTCATTCACTTGCAAAAAACAACCCATCAAACACTTCGCTTCCCCCCAAAAACTCTCCGTTCACTTCAACCTTGTATCCCCCGGAATTCAGGGAAATCCATCCGCCCTTATCTGGATTTTCCGCATCCTGCACCCATATCCGACTCCTATCATCCGTTCCGACCAGAATCGCTCTGCTGCCCGCCTGAAGGATACATAGCGACTCGTTCGTATCAACCGCCGGATAAATCGGAAGATCCTTCTTTAAAATCACTTCCAGGCCCATGTCATACCAATTTCTCGGCTGCTTTATCAATGCTGGAAGTCTCTCCTCCCTGATAAGGGCTATACTGCCGAAATACATATAATATTCTTCATCATGATACCAACTGCACAAGACTCTCCCCCGAACCGTGGTTGTTAAAATGCGGCGTTCCTCTGTTCCTGTCACTTCTGCCCGTATCCATAAGTCCTCCGGTGTTCCTTGAAGCTCTCCCAGATGCAGTAATTCTCCTTTCCAATACTGGTACACCTCCATGTATTCATATCCACCAGTCAAGGTGTTTGGAATCGGGACGATCAGCTGTATTCCATTCTCTGCTCCGCCCAACATCATCCCATAGACATAACTGCCGATGTAGTCATTGAGATCGGAAAATGTTGTTCCAAGCATCTCTTTGGGCGGATACATATATTCTCCTGTTCCCTCATAGACAGCCTCCCCAACCATCAAGCTATACTCGTTGCTCCATTCACACGAGTTTTTCCCTATATTCCTGTAATACAGCTTAAAATTCATCTCCTCCTTCGTTCCATCCCCATCATAATCCATGACCGTCCCTGGCGGAATCGCTATGATATGGTTCTGCTTCAGCTTCTCTTCCTCCTCTGAAAGCAGTTCCCCGGTCAGAGGCGCAGGTGCGTTTTCCCAAATTAGTTCCATGCGTTCTCCTTTATTAAGGATTACTGTCTCGTCAGAAGAAACCGTTGTGCTCTCGCTTGTTTCCACTTGTTCCGTCTCTTTTAAAGGCTCCGTTGTCGGAATCTCTTCGCTCTTTGTTGTTTCTATCTGCTTCACTGTCGACTGTTCCATATTGAGTAATGAAGATTCTGTTTGGTCATATATTGGTTGATCATAAGATTTCTTTTCTAACGTAGTGGCATCTAACAGATCCCTTTTTTCTGAGCTACATGCACTAAGGATAAGGCAGGGGGCTCCCATTATGATTAAATAATGTTTTTTCATGTTAACCGTCTTGACCTCCTTTTCTCTCTTTATTCCACTCTCAGTTTCCTATTTTCATTTTATCACACCTTTTCATTTTTGTGTTCCTTTTGCAGTGAAATGCCCATTATCTGATTTTTCTTTGTAATTCCTATCATTCACACAATTCACACATTTCAGACAGTTCTGACATATTCTCCCATTCATCCATATTTCCTCCTCAACCTTTGCATTTTATTGGAGCCACCTTCTCTGCCCGCATAGATTCTCCCCTCCCCCTCTTGACATCCCTCCCCAAAAGAAATATAATAGTTACAGACAAAGTTGAGTGACTAAACTAATTCTATTTGTTCCTTTTTCCGCCTTAAGAGGCGGAGACACTATAATAACAGAAAGGTTGGGGTTCCATTGATGAAGAACATTCCTGAAGTAAAATTAGGCATTATCGCCGTAAGCAGAGACTGTTTCCCTATGACACTCTCCGCAAGCAGAAGAGCCGCAGTTGTAAAGGCTTATGAGGCAAAGGGGCTTTCCATTTATGAATGTCCTACTACCGTTGAGAACGAGTTACATATGAAGAAGGCTCTTGCTGAAGTGAACGAGGCAGGCTGCAACGCTGTAGTTGTATACCTTGGCAACTTCGGTCCCGAGACTTCCGAGACTCTGATTGCAAAGTATTTTAATGGCCCTGTTATGTATGTGGGTGCGGCTGAGGAAGCTGGCGACAAGCTGTTAGACGACCGCGGAGACGCTTACTGCGGTATGCTCAACTGCAGCTACAACTTAAAGCTTCGTAACTTAAAGGCATATATTCCGGAGTATCCGGTTGGCACTCCGTCTGAGGTAGCTGACATGATCGCGGAGTTTATCCCGGTTGCAAGAGCTATCCTCGGCCTGAATAATCTGAAGATCATTTCCTTCGGTCCGAGACCGCAGGATTTCCTGGCCTGCAACGCTCCGATTAAGCAGCTCTACAATATCGGTGTTGAGATCGAAGAGAATTCCGAGCTTGACCTGTACGCGGCATTCCATGAGCATGCGAATGATCCTCGTATTCCTGAGGTTATTAAGAGCATGGAAGCAGAGCTCGGCGAGGGCAACAAGATGCCCGGCATCCTTCCCAAGCTTGCTCAGTATGAGCTCACGCTCCTTGACTGGGCTGATGCTCACAAGGGCTCCAGAGAGTATGTTGTATTTGCAAATAAGTGCTGGCCTTCGTTCCAGACTCAGTTCGGCTTCGTTCCCTGCTACGTGAACAGCCGTCTGACCGGCATGGGTATTCCGGTATCCTGTGAGGTGGATATTTACGGTGCGCTAAGTGAGTACATCGGAACCTGCGTAAGCAACGATTGTGTCACTCTGCTTGATATTAACAACTCCGTTCCGGCTGATATGTATGAATCCGAGATCGCTGGTAAGTATAATTACACACTGAAGGATACCTTCATGGGCTTCCACTGCGGTAATACTCCTTCCTGCAAGCTTTCCTTCAGCTCCATGAAGAATCAGAAGATCATGGCAAGAAGCCTTGAGCCGAATCAGGAGCCGAATATTACAAGAGGTACGCTTGAAGGTGATATCGCTCCCGGCAGCATTACCTTCTACCGCTTACAGAGCACCGCGGATGCGAAGTTAGTTGCTTACATCGCACAGGGCGAGGTTCTTCCGGTTGCGACCAAGTCCTTCGGCGGTATCGGCGTATTCGCGATTCCGGAGATGGGCCGCTTCTACCGTCACGTTCTGATCGAGGGCAACTATCCTCATCACGGCGCGGTTGCATTTGGTCACTATGGCAAGGCTCTTCACAGCGTATTTACTTATCTTGGCGTGGAGAAGATCGGCTTCAATCAGCCGAAGGGCATGATGTATCCGACAGAGAATCCCTTCGCATAAGATGCTAAGAATTTATATGTAAGGCGGCATCCGTTCTTTCAGGAATACCGCCCCGATATCTGATATGACGAAGTCCCGTCCGGACAGCTCCTGAACGGGACTTCGTCTTTTTATTTCGTTGCCGGAAGTCAAATGACGTTCCCCCGGCTTACCCAACACTACCACATCTCCCACTTCCAGTATTGTATTCCCGTGCGGGATGCAGTCCTTCCGCGGCAGGTACCACTCTTACCAGCGTCCGCAGACCTGTGATTATTCCTGTACCGGCTTTGCCTCCGCCTGCTTCTTCAGCCGTTCCGGATCATTCACTACCAGCCGAATGTTCTTCTCCGCCTGCTTTCTTGCGATCATAATCTGGTGTCCGCAGCCGACACACCGCATCCGGAAATCCATTCCTACCCTTAAGATCTCCCACTCACTGCTGCCGCAGGGATGCTGCTTTTTCATCTTGACAATATCCCCGACCCTGATATCCATATGAATCCTTCCTTTCGCACGATCCTCTTTTGATTAAGAATACCAAATCCTTAGGGCAGAGTCAATAACCGATCCCTATCTTACTCTAAAATTCACCCCGCGATATGCCTCTCTCCCCCATAAAACGGAAGGAACCAAAAGACTTCCGCCTCCTGATTCCTTCCCAATGAATTATATTGGCATATTTGCCAGGTATTGATACATCACAACATAATGACAGAAACTTCCTCCCAGACAGAACAGGTGAAATACCTCATGTGAGCCGAAGTTCCGATGTCTCGAATTAAAGATCGAAAGCTTCAGCGCATAGATTACGCCGCCCACCGTATAGATAATTCCGCCCGCCAGCAGCCAGCCAAACGCCCCCGCCGGCAGTGCCGCGATAATCTTCGAAAATGCAAGCACACAGGTCCATCCCATCGCAATGTATATCACAGAGGATACCCACTTGGGGCAGTTTACCCAGAACAATGCCTGAAAGATTCCAAACAGCGCCATGCTCCAGATAATCACGAGCAATACGGTTCCAACCGTTCCGTTCAGCGCTATCAGGCAGACCGGCGTATACGTTCCCGCAATCAGCATATAGATCATCATGTGGTCGAACTTCTTAAGCCTGTGATTCAGCTCCGGACCTCCGTCAATACTGTGATAAATCGTACTCGCGGAATACAGCAGCAAAAGTCCCATCAAAAATGCCGCCATTCCGACTACATGAACCCAGCTCTGCTTCGAAGCGCGAAGCAATAACGGCGCCGCTCCCACAAGCGCACCAAGCACGCCGAACAGATGCGTAATCGCGCTGCCCGGTTCCTTTAACCCTTTTTTCATCTCAGTTACTGCCATCTTCATCACCGTATCCTTTCTGACATAATACCTTCAACTGTTATAAAAATCCCATTTAGCGGTTTCCTATCTTTTGTGATGTAGTTTTTAAAACTACGTGTAGCGTATTTATATACTACAACATATTATTGCAAATTGCAAGCCCTAAAATTCTTAAGATTTATAAAAATTTTTTTGAATTATTGTTTATATTCCACAAGTCTCTCATCCATTCTTTTCTGTACATAAATAACCCCGGCTGACGCTTCCAGGTATCTTACTCGAAGACCTGGAAACATCAGCCGGGGTCCTTTGTTCGGAAAATGCAGCATGCATCTCCCCTAACCACTCTGCCGAAGCAAAAATCTGTGTGTGAAAAAGTACGCACCGGCGCACATTTTCACACACCATCTATATAGAAGCAGCCGAATCAGCCGTTTTTTATCTCACGCAGGGCGAATCCCCACGTCTCAAATGAACTGGAATAGCTCCTGTAAAGAAATCATTCGGCCGCATAGTTTTTCTCTATGTATTCTGTCGCCACGGTTTCCTTACCCTGCCTTTCTGCCATTTGAAGGTATAATATATGATATGCAGGCATTTCGATATGGTGACAGGCAGCCCGGAACTCTTTCGTATTCCGGACTGTCCGCTATTCTTTGTGAAATTCCTTTTTTCGATTCCGCCAGGAAGCCTTTCCTACTCCAGGTAGAGCATCGGATTCTCCGTTCCGTCCGCGGTGCACACCTGAAAATACAGATTCGACCCTTCTAACGTATAGTATTTGGTCGGAGCCGCAACGGTACCGAAGGCTTCCCCGGCTTTGATCGAATCACCCGGAACTGCGGTTACATCCGCAAGCTGACCGTAGACCAGTGTATAACCGTCTCCGATCTCCATTGTGACCGTCAGGCCGGTAATCGTGTCTTCCTTTACCTCTAACACCAATCCATCCGCAGCTGCAAGCACCGGTGTTCCGACCTCAGCACTGATTAAAATGGCCGGATTTGTGCGGTAGGAATTCAGAGTCGGGTGATAAATAACATGATCCGCGCTGTAGTTCAGCACAATATTTCCTCTGACCGGCCATGTAAGACCATCATCCGCTTCAAAATGCAGACTCTCGGCAATGACATTCGGATTTGCGGTCTGGACGGAATCGTCCGTGGACTGCTCTGCCTGTGCTATCTGGCCGCTCTGTGCTGCCTGGCCGGTCTGCTCCGTTCGGCCGGTCTGTGCTGTCTGGTTATTCTGCTCCGTTCGGCCCGTCTGCGCTGTCTGCTCGGAATCGTCAGTCTCATTATCCTTAGCGCCTTCGGTACCGCTTGTTACCGGCTTGTCCATGCTGCTGGACGCCTGCGCGGCAGTCTGCGAACCGTCTTCGCTCTGGGTACCGCTCTTGCCATCCGACCCATCCGCTGCCTGTATCGTGTCATCCTCCGAATCCGAACTCTGCGCCTGTTCGGATTCTCCGTGCGCTCCGCCGTCCACGATATCTCCCAAATCTCCCGCATCCGCATAGTCTGCATCAGGTGTCTCTTCTGTTCCCTGAGCCGCCAAATCCGGCAGTTCATTTAAATCTACATAATTATTCTCCGGGTTATCCTCCTTGGTCAGTGCAGTCGTAATCACTGCCGCGGCTGCGATTGTGATGACTCCCGCGGATAATAACACACAGAAATTTCTCCTGGATCTTTTCATACCTAACCTCCTGTCGTGTCTTCCACTATTGAAACAGTGCGCGCCGTATCTCGGTCTCATCACTGTTGTCTAAGTGTATTCTGTCCGTGAAGGAGGTTTTTATACGGAGGAATCCGGAAAAATTTTAAGGGTTGTTCTGCTGTGCATACAGTTTTCTGATTTTTATCAGCGCAAGTACGTTACACGTAAAGGAGTAAATATTGAATATAAAATAGGTAATCTGCCCCGGATTGGTCTGCATCATCTGCAAATACAGGACGGACGATACCACCAGGCTAATCAGGTTCAGATACGCATATTCGATATACGATAACGCACAGATAATTGTACTTAAGATGCCAAGCAGCGTAACGGTATTATCCAGAACCAGATAGCTGGAATCAAATATGGAAAAGACAAGGTACATAATCACCCACGCGGCAACAAATCCTGCCAGCAAAAACGCGGTCTTTTTCAGCCCCAGCTTTTTGAACATTGTAGAATTCCCGTAGGGCTTTTTGCTCCAGTTCACAAACGTTACAATCTGCAGGGAGGATGATACCAGCATACTGTAAGCGGCCATTGCATATAATCCAAGATACAGATACACGCCGCCGTAGAACAGCGCGTTCACCGCACCCAGCAGATAAGTATACCGATTGGCCTGCGTCTGCAAAAGCATGATGATTAACGATATATACAGCGGGCAAATTACAATATACGAATCCGCGTATAAAATTCCGGTAATGGTAATCAGAACAAAGGTCACCGCTACCATCAGAACCATTCGCTTATTGTCCCTTATGTACTGTTTTAAGCTTTCCTTTCTCATAGGTTAACACTTCCCTTCTTTATTTATTTCCTATCGTCATCAGCAAATTATACCACCAATCCAAACTGCTGCCAACCCTTCGCATTGATACAATCATCCGAAATATTGTCTCAATCTGCGTCCTTCAACCCGGTCCATCACGATCCGGCCGACTGATAGTGCCGCAATCCGAGCTTCCAAAGGAGCAGGCTTGGAATCAGGAACAGCATCGCCGCAAACGGCAGGAACCGATACCAGTCATGCTCCGCGCGTCCGAGCAGATATAACAGCGGATAATATTGGAACAGCGCATATGGAATCACACAGGTACAGAACCGCAGCACCCATTTACCGTAAATACTAAGCGGGTATTTCCCATGCTCCCTTGCACCGTCGGTGAATACATTCATGAATTCCAGCCCCTCTATCGTAAAAAAACAGAGTGATGCATAGATGATGAACAGCCCCGAAAATACCGCTGTTCCGCCCGCGATCATCAAAATCAGTGTCAGAATCTTTGATGCGTTCCAGTCAACACTGCTGTTCGGAATCGCATACACCAGCGTCACAATCGCCTGGAGCACCCGTCCGCACCGCGTCAGCTCAATTTTGGAAGCAAGTACCTGAAAAATCTCATTTCGCGGCCGCACCATGATTCGGTCGAATGCTCCGTATGAAATCATCGATCCAAATGTATCGAATCCCCGCACAAGCATCTCTGCCAGCGCAAATGACATCAGCATCACCGAAAAGGTAAGCAGCACTTCGCTGAAGGTAAATCCCTCCACTTCCTGAAATCTCGCAAATACAAAATATATCGTAAGAAACAGCCCAAACGAAGTCAGAAACTGTCCGATTACCGTCAGAAAGAACGACGCTTTGTACTGCATCATACCCTTCAGCTGAATTGATAAATAATGTCTATAAAGTTTTAACATAACTCATATCCCCTTTCACCCTAACCAACATGCCGAAGCGCCCTTTCCACTCTAACCGCCTAATACTACGACTCGCTTCAGCGCCTTTTTCATCCAGAGCACCCCCGCCGCAATCAGCGTCACCGCCCAGAACAGCTGCAGCCCAACCCTCGCATATAGTTCCTGTCCGGCAATGTCCCCGCCGTAGATGCGAAACGGCACATTCAGCATGGACGCGAACGGCAAAAGCTCTGCGATCATTCGGAATCCGTCTGGAAGGAACGGCAGCGGAATCAGGGATCCGCTTAAGAAATCGGCAAGTGTTGACATTACAACCCGCACGCCGAGCGTCGAGGTTGTGTAGAACGCGCTGATGTAGATCAGCATTCCGAACGCAACTGTCACCAGAAATCCCAGTACCGACGAGATCAGGAACCAGACTCCCGCATGTAGGCTGACCGGAAGACTCATTCCATATGGTTCCGGCAAAAATACCGCAACAAGAAGAATCGGCATGCATCGCAGCACCGCCTTCGACAGACGGACTGCCATACTTCTGGTGAACCACATCGCGTAGATTCCGATTGGCCGAACCATCTCATAGGCAATGGTACCCTTCGTGATCGTATCGAAAATTTCATTTTCGAAAAACCACGTCATGAACAGGGCAAGCATTGCCTGACGGAGCCAGATATAGGATGCAAGCGCTTCCATTCCCATCGGGAAATTCTCCGGTGCTGCCCGGTAAAAGGCCGTGTAGGCCATAACTTCCAGACCGCCCCAGGCGAACTGGGTTACAATTCCGGCCAGTGCTGCGGCGCGGTATTGCAGGGAATGGGTGAAGCGCATTCGAAAGAAAGTTATGTATTGTGTTATATTAATTGTCATGCCGCCACGTCCTTTCCTATATGTGATAGGCCGCGTACAGCTGCGCTACAACCGTGTCGATCGGCGCGCCCGTTATTGAGATATCGCGGATCTCCGTTCCTGCGGACAGACTGGCAATCGCATCGGATATCGGCAGCACATCGGTAGCGGCCTCGTAAAGAGCGCGGGTGATACCGCCGCCGAGCTGTTGGGAAGAGAGGAGGTAAAGGCCCCCGGGAAGCTGATCCGTTCCCGGCACGCCTCCTGCATATTCCACTTCGATTCTCTTCTCCCCTCCGAATTGCTTCTTCAGATCAGAAAGACCTCCATCGAGCAGTATTTTCCCCTTTCCGATCAGCAGAATTCGCCTTGCGAGCGCTTCAATATCCTGCATGTCATGGGTGGTCAGAATTACGGTTGTCTTGTGGGTACGATTGATTTCCAGAATAAAATTGCGGACTGCGATCTTGGATACGGCGTCGAGTCCAATCGTCGGCTCGTCAAGGAACAGGATTCTCGGTCCGTGCAGCAGGCTTGCCGCGATTTCGCACCGCATCCGCTGGCCGAGTGAAAGCTGTCTTGCCGGGGTCTTGACGATTTCTCCAAGATTTAAGAGCGTTATCATCTCGTCAAGATTCCGTCGATAGACGGGCTCGTCCACGGAATAGATGTCCTTCAGCAGTTCGAACGAATCAATAACCGGCACGTCCCACCACAGCTGAGAGCGCTGACCGAATACCACGCCGATATCTCTTACATGTTCCTTTCTTTCCTTCCACGGTGTCCGCCCGCCAATCACACAGGTTCCGGAATCCGGTGTCAGAATACCGCTTAAGATTTTGATTGTGCTGCTCTTGCCGGCCCCGTTCGGTCCGATGTACCCGACCATTTCGCCGTCTTCGATAGTAAATGAGATGTCGTCCAGAGCCCGTATGGTCTCATACTGTCGGTTGAACAACGCTTTGACTGCTTCCGCGAATCCTGCGTTACGCTTCGCGACGCGGAAGGATTTGGAGATGTGTTCTACTGTGATCATTGTTTTCCTCCTGGTAGTAATATCATTGGGTTACGATATCTTGCCAAGCGATCTGTCCCTTGGATTTTGCCAAGTGAACAACAAGGTTTTATGGGTGTATTTTTACACTTAGAAGGTCAGTATAACACCGGATGCGAGAGGTGTCAAGTACTGAAACCACCACGGGACACATCGGATTTCCGTTTTATTCTTCCCGATAAAACTGCGCCTGTTTATCGAACATCTCGGTATAGACGCCTCCCTTGTTATATAATTCTTCATGGGTTCCGTATTCCACCACATTCCCTGCATCAAAAACGGCCACAACATCGGCCAGCTGTACCGCAGACAGTCTGTGCGTAATCAATATCGCTGCTCGTTCCTACATCCTCTATTTTTTTCGCATCATACTCATTTGAAAGAGCAATATTGGATGCAAGCGTTAAATTATATATGTTGTAATCTTGAAAAACAGGCGCAAAGAGAGCCTGGTATTCTTCCATATCATATTCGTTAATGTTGATATCATTTAACAATATTTCTCCCTCTGTAGGAGAATATAATCTCGTAAGGAGTTTTATGAACGTCGTTTTCCCTGAGCCATTTGCACCGACTATGCACAGCTTTTTATCCCCATATATTTTAAGATTCAAGTTTCTTAATGCATAGTTACTGCTCCCCGGATATTGAAAGGAAACATTTCTAAATTCTATGATCGACGCATGATCGAACGTTGGCTTCTTATCTCCACTTTCGCGTTGGATTGATGGTATGTTCATAAAATCCATGTATTCATTCACATCTAAACTGTACTTGACAATATCAAGGTATTTATTAAAAATGTTATTTAGTGACCTTGTAAATTGTTCTATGGACGAAAGATAGATTGTCATACTTCCGATCGCAAGATTCTTTACAAGAACCTGATAGATTAAATATGCATATAAAATCACCTGTTGGGATAAATTGGTTACTATATGGAAGGTTTGCATATAACTTTTGTATTTCTCTTCTTTTAACGCTAATCTATCAATCTCCGTCCCATAACTCGAAAAAAGAGTTATGAAAAAAGATTTTAGCTTATATAGTCTAATCTCTTTTGCCGAAGCAGAATCTGTCAGCTCAAAAAAATGAGTATAATAAGCATTATCGTAAATGCTAATCTCTTTCTTTATTTTGAAGCTTTCATTATTTATTCGTTTTGTAATTACAGAATTAACGAACATAACAACGAATACCAATAGTATCATAGCCGGATTTAATGTTACTATGATTGAAAATGTCGCAATGATATTGACTGCTGCGCCAAATAATGGGAGCAGTCTATCTGTCATATATAACGGAGCGGGGGCATTTATACTTACCCGTTGCTTCCGTATTCGAATGTCCGGTTTCTCAAAGGTCTCATAATCCATATCCGCTACATGATTTTGAAAATTCACGTTAAATGTTCGTATTAACTTCATTCGGATACTGCTTACATAGATGCGTATGGTTATATCTTTGATATGATTTATTAATGGTGAAAGCCCCAATATCAACAAATATGTGATTAATAAATTCACCCTTTTCTCATTCGTCAGCTCATTGATGATCAGTCCCGGCAAAATGATATATATAATTGGAAAGAGCGAATTCAATATGGATACTATCACTTGAAGGAATATATAAGTCTTACCATGCTTTTCTTTCCATATGTATTGGAGCATACATAAAACTGTTTTTACAACGTGAGAAAAGCTTTGCCGTGTATCTGTTTTTCCTTTTTTCATTGCTGCAGCATCCCCCTTATATCATTTTTTCACATGCATATGAATTTGAACAGAAACAAAAGGTTTTTAAAATTTCATGACTCGACCTCCTGATAATCGCTTCCAAGTCCGGTATCCTATGACCCTCACTTCGTACAGTGCGGCAAAGCGACGATTGCATGTCTGTTCGTTCTTGAACCGTCCCGTTTCTTTTTGCTTTTAACATATCATTGTTGTTTCTCTCCCGTCAATATTAAATTTTTTACTTTCTTTAAATTTCATTGCTTTCCCCCTAATTCGTTCTTTTTTCTTTTGGAAAATCATTTTTTACAACTAACCATTCAATATTTTATCCGTCTCGTCCATATTTCTTCCCTCGTTAGAGCACAAAAAAAAGAGCTGATTCCAAACTCCTGCATTCTGTTCAGAATCAGCCCTATTTATATACATTTGCCTTTATTCCATCCGTTATCACACAGGTCTGCGAATCTTCTAATCTTCGCCCTTCCATCCTTGGCAACCGCCTTCGCTTCCTGCCCGTTCCTCCCGTTAATGCGTCAGACGATGCTGTCCGTAAGGGATACTCTCTTCCACACCATCGGGCCAGATTACGGTACAGGCTTTGGTCGCTTCCGGAATATCCAGCGTCAGTGTCATGACTCCGGTCTTCTCACAGCGCTCCGCTCTTACCAGGATCTCCCCGCTCGGAGTGGGAACGGTTGCTTCGGCCCAGGTAAGGTCCACAAGGTTTGGTGCAATTCGAACCTCAGCAAAGCCGTCTTTCTCGGACTGAACGCCGGTGATCCAGGCCGGAAGCTGCCATGCGGGACCGGAGGTCCAGCCGTGACAGCAGCTGCCCGGAGCATCGTAGTAGTGGCTCGCATCCATCTCCGGGACATCCAGGCGCTCCCAGCAGGTGAGGCTTCCGTGGTCTAACATCTTGCCCCAGGACTTGCGGATTGCTTCCAGAGTCTCACGGTAAAAGCCCTGCTTGAACATGGCTTCGATCTTCCAGGCCATTGCAAATCCGAGGTTGGGCATACAGCCGCGCACCAGCTGGTCCATTCCGATCGGGTCGTCCTTCCCAAGGAGCGCTGCGCGGGATGCCGGGAACATAAGGGTAGATACCGGTCTTTGATTGACGGAGTCCAGGTAACGGCCCTGCTCCTTATTGTAGTAGTGCGTCATGATATGGCTGTCCAGACGGGCTTCCATATTCTCGGACCAGGCCGCAAGTGCGTCATCTTTCGTCTTTGCCGCCAGCTTGCCAAGTGCTCTGAGAGCGCCGAGCATCTCCAAAAGGAGAGTACCTTTGGATTCCACGTTATTCTTCGGATTGCTGGTGCAGTCGTGCAGAACGGTGTAGCAAAGACCGTTCTCATCTTTTTTCTGCTGGAATTCGTCTATCTTCCAGACACCGGGCGTCTCAAAGTCAACCATGTCCATTAAGAATGCGGCAGCTTTCTTCGCGCTGTCCATGATCTCTGGAAGGATGCTGTCATCGCCGGTCAGGCGGAGGTATTCCTCGATTCCGCAGATGTAGTCGCATATGTAGTTGGGGATGATCCAGATATTCTGGAACTTGGGGATGTTCGGCATATAGGCAATTCCGCTCTCCGAATCGTGCTGCTGGCCGCCCCCGCGTGCCGCGCAGCCCGGAATTGCGCCGTTGGGGTACTGGCTGTCGCGCATCATCAGAAGGCTCCTGCGCGCAAGCGAAGCGTCTCCGCTCGCATAGTAGCCGCTTAAGAACGTGACGCGGTAGTCTCCAAGCCACAGAAGGCCGTCTCGCTTTACCCCATCCTCATAGTAATCCTGCATGCAGGCACGGGCAGTCGCCTCCGAGATATCCCAGATACGATTCAGACGCTCATCACTGCACCGGAAGAATCCCCTTGCCTGAATGGGCCAACCGCCGTTCTCCGCCTTTGCGGACAGGAATTCCACATCCTTTTCGCTCTCTGCAAATACCGCGATATAACGAAATCCGCGTCTTCCCTTACTTATCAGCACATGCTCTCCCGCTTCCAGATCGTACTCGTCGATTACCAGCTTATACCAGGTGCACTCAAATTGTGCGGTTCGAAGCGCCCCCTCCGGCGTCTCCTCGTACTGGATTCTGATATGCGCCGGTGCTGTGCAGCTTACCCGTACCTCGACTCCTCCAACCACCTCTTCCTCGTAGTCCAGCAACAGGTATGCTTCTCCGAGGGAACTAAGAAGGGTTGTCTTTCCTTCTTCTCTCAGGAACGCGGCCGGCGACTTTACCAGACAGGAGCTGGTAACTCGGCGCGGCAATACCTGATGATAACGCAGCCGCGAATTCTTCTCAAACATAGTAATCTCCCTTCCGGCACTCCGTTTGTGATATCGGCGGATATGCCTGATATGATAATATAACCTTTTAGGACCTCTTAGTTATCTGCTCTCAACCTAAAATCATCCCGTCAAAGGCAGATTGCTCCACGCTTTCCGGGGTAATTCTCTATTTGCTGTCACAGAATCCGGTATTCGTATCCGCTCTGTTCAAACCTTACCGTTCCGTCAGGCTCTTACAGTTCTACCTTTACCTTCTCCAGATGCCAGATATCCTTTACATACTCCTCGATCGTACGGTCGGAAGAGAACTTGCCGCACTTCGCGGTATTGAGCATCGCCATTCTCGCCCAGCGTCTCTCGTCGCGATATGCTTCCTCAACTCTCTTCTGAGCTGCCTCGTAGGAACGGAAATCCTTCAGGATGAAGTACTGGTCCGCTCTCTCATAGCCATTCGTCTCAAGCAGAGAGTTGTAGAGTTCACGGAACAGCTCGGTGTTATCAGGCGAGTAGGTTCCGTTAATCATCTGTGTCATAACCAGACGGATATCCTGATCGGTATTGTAGATCTCCTTCGGATTGTAGCCGCCGTTGTTCTCATAGTTAATAACCTCGTCAGAGCTCATACCGAAGATAAATGCGTTCTCTTCGCCAACCTCTTCCACAATCTCCACATTCGCACCGTCCATGGTACCGATGGTAACCGCACCGTTAAGCATGAACTTCATGTTGCCGGTACCGGACGCCTCCTTGCTGGCGGTGGAAATCTGCTCGGATACATCCGCTGCCGCGAAGATCAGCTCCGCGTTGGATACGCGGTAGTTCTCAATAAAGACAACCTTCAGCTTGCCCTTGATGGACGGATCGTTATTGACAACGTCGCCTACGCTGGTGATCAGCTTAATAATTGCCTTTGCTCTGCGGTAACCCGCGCTTGCCTTTGCACCGAAGATGAAGGTTCTCGGATAGAACTCCATATCCGGGTCCTTCTTCAGCTGATTGTACAGATGCATAACATGCATAATGTTCAGGAGCTGTCTCTTGTACTCATGCAGTCTCTTAACCTGTACATCGAAGATCGATCTCGGATCAACCTCAATACCGTTGTGCTCCTTAATATACTCCGCAAGGCGAACCTTGTTCTGATACTTGATGTTCATGAACTCCTTCTGGCTCTTTAAGTCATCCACATAGACGGAGAGCTCATTCAGATGCGGCAGATTGGTAATCCAGTCGTTTCCAATCTTGTCGGTCACCCAGGATGCCAACAGCGGGTTGCCGTGCAGGAGGAATCTTCTCTGTGTAATACCATTGGTCTTGTTGTTGAACTTCTCCGGCCACAGCTCGTAGAAATCCTTCAGCTGCTGATTCTTCAGAATCTCGGTGTGCAGTCTTGCAACACCATTGACGGAAAAGCTTGCTGCGATCGCAAGGTGAGCCATCTTAACCTGGCCGTCGAAAATGATTGCCATCTTCTCAATCTTGCTGTAATCGCCCGGATACTTCTCCTGAATCATCAGGATAAAGCGGCGGTTGATCTCCTCCACGATCTGATAGATTCTCGGAAGAAGTCTGGAGAAGAGCTCGATCGGCCACTTCTCGAGTGCCTCGGACATGATCGTGTGATTGGTGTAAGCACAGCACTTCTTGGTGATCTCCCACGCCTCGTTCCAGTTCAGATAATAATCATCCATCAGAATTCTCATCAGCTCGGCCACCGTAACGGTCGGATGGGTATCGTTCAGCTGGAAGCATACCTTCTCATGCAGCTTGCGAATATCATCGTGCTTCTCCATGTACTTCGATACCGCTCTCTGGATACTTGCGGATACGAAGAAATACTGCTGCTTTAAGCGCAGCTCCTTACCTGCGTAGTGATTGTCGTTCGGATACAGAACCTCACAGATCGTTCTTGCCAGGTTCTCCTGCTCAACCGCCTTCTGGTAGTCGCCCTTGTCAAACGAGTCAAGGTTAAATGTATTAATTGCTTCCGCATCCCAGATACGAAGCGTATTCACAACGTTGTTGCCGTAACCGGTTACCGGCAGATCGTACGGGATCGCGCGAACGGACTGATAGTTCTCCTGGATGAAACGCTCTCTGCCGTTCTCATCCTTCATCATACGCACATATCCGCCGAACTTAACCTCGCAAGCATACTCCGAGCGCTTCATCTCGAACGGATTGCCGTCCTTGAGCCAGTTATCCGGAACCTCCACCTGGAATCCGTTCTCGATCTTCTGCTTGAACATACCGTACTTATAACGGATGCCGCAGCCGTAAGCCGGATACCCAAGGCTTGAAAGAGAGTCCAGGAAACATGCTGCAAGGCGTCCAAGACCTCCGTTGCCAAGCGCTGCATCAGGCTCCTGATCCTCAATCACATTCAGATCCAGGCCGAGCTCATCCAGAGCCTCTCTGATCGCCTTATCCGCTCTGAGATTAATGATGATATTGCCAAGCGCACGGCCCATCAGGAACTCCATGGACAGATAATACACTGTCTTAACATCCTGCTTCTCGTACTCCTTGTGTGTTGCAATCCACTGGTCAACGATATTATCCTTCACCGCGTAAGCAACCGCCTGGAAAATCTGCTGCTGATTCGCATCTTCCACGCTGCGTCTGAAAAGAACCTTGAGATTCTCCACGACTTTGCTTTTAAATTCTTCTTTGTTGAATTCCAAAATCCTTACCTCCTTGTTATTGTACCCTGTACCATAGTGCCTTTACTTAAAAACGACGCTTTTCGCCTCTTTTGTCTATGTATCAGGAAATCTATCTTCACTGCTTCCATACTTATCTCTTATGTTCACCCATGCTGCCAGGACAGCAGACACTTCATTATACAACATCTTTCCCGGACTGCACAATACCTAATTTAAAAAAGCCACGAAAAAATGCGACTTTTGAACCGACCCCCAAAAGTTAGACCAAGAATTCTAACGATTGGGGGGGCGGTTCATTTCTCCGCTTTCTCGTGGCTTTTAATACCCTGGTTTTTCGTGACTCGGACAAAAGATCTGACTCTGCTTCCTGTTCTTTCCCTGCATCATGTGTTTTCCAACGGCTTCCTTCCCGTCGGTGCACTGCCATTCCATCTTCCAAAAAGCTGCGCTGTAAACCGGCATCCTTTTTTGCGGCCTTTGTAACCCAATCTCTGATGCTCATAAGGATGCCGATTTCATAATTCGACCACTTTCCTTATCTGACTATTTTCCTTTGGTCAGCTCATCGTTCTTCTTCAGCGTGGGAGGCGTCTGGGAAGGATCCTTTTGTGATTTTGCAGTCTCCGACTTCGACAGATCCATCGACTGTCTTCTCGCCTTCTTCTCCGATTTGCCGCTCTCCGCTTCATCCTCTTCCAAAAGCGATGCAAAGCTAACGCTTTCCATGTGAACTGACTTCGCTCTCGGTCTGGTGCGAACCTCCTTTGCAGCCGCATCGATCTCCTGGCTCATCTCGCGCTCTCTTTCGGTTCTTTCGGCTCTTTCCGCCTCAAGCTGCGTTCTGCGTTCCGCAATCCGCGCACGAGCCGCAGCTTCTCTATTGATACGGAACGCCGTATTCCCTTCCTTCTCCTGCGCGTTCTTCGCCGCTTTCTCTTCCGGATTCAGCACGCTGTTCATAATTGCCTGCCCCTCCGGCGAGTTCTTTCCGGAACGGATCATTCCGGTCAGCTGTTCCGGCGTATAGGCGTCTAGCCCGGTTGCTTTTGCTTCCTTCGCATAATACGAATCCTCCGGTACCTCCGTGGTTCCGATGGTCGCTCCCATGTTCCGCGCCGCCTCGGTCAGCACGTCTCTTGCCACTGCCGCTTTCACAGCCGTATTCTTCAGCTCATCGAACTGCGGGTTGAACGCTCTTCCCTCCACATAATCCTCTGACAGATAATAATCCCTTAACGCATCGATTCGATTGCCTCTCATCAGAGCATTATTGAAATTCGATACCCGGCTTCTTGCCTCCAGATCCTCGGTTGTAATGTGATTACAGAATGCACCGAACGCCTTTTTGGTCGCCTCGTTCTTCCCTGCGGTCAGCACCTCCCTCGTCGCCTCATCCGGCTTCTCAAGAAGTGTCATATCCGAAAAATTATACATCGCATTCACACACTGATGTACCTCTCTGGACGCGGAATAAAACTTGCGAATCATAGGAAGCGTCGTTGCCATCTCCTTCTCTCCGGTCATCGCCTTCTCCAGCGCCTCCGGCGTATCAAGCGGTCTGCCAAGCGCATAAGCGAATTCCGCGCGCATATCCAGATTCGCATAGGTCTTCGTTGCATCGGCCAGCAGCGTTCCGATTCCCTCCGGCGTCTTCATCTGCTCTGCGATTTGTCTTCCCGCCATACTCTTCTCGTCCTGAAGCTTATCCGGATCCATAATATCCGCCAGACGATGTCCTTCCTGAAGCAGTCTGGCATATACCAGTCCTACTCCCGTCGACGGTCTGCTAAGCTGATTTCTCAGACCAATCTCTGCGCCCTGCGCAAATCCGGGAAGCTCATTTATCGCGTTATCATGATCCTTTCCGAAGAACTCCTTAAACTCCGCGCTTACCCGAGGTCCGCAATTCGCCTCATTGTTCTTCTCATAGAGGCCTTTTATCATTCTTCTTGTCAGCTTATCCTGCGGATGTGCGACTTCCAGAGCCTGCTGCGCCTGTTCTCTCGCAGCGGCCGCGCGTTCCGGCGAACCGGCCTGCGCCATCTTCTGGCTTAACGGCACATACTTCTTAATATGCAGGAAATTCAAGAATCGCTGACCCAATGTAGGCTTGGGATCATGCAGATTGCCCTCCGGCTTTAACGCGGACGTTCCCACAATCTCGGGTTCTCCCTGCTCGTTCATCTTAATGCGTCCGAACGCCACCTTCTTCTCAGAACCCATAACAGCCGCAACTACCTCGCAGCGAAGCAGCTCATTCCGTCTCTGAGGCTCCATGTCCTTATATTTATCCGCGAACAGCTCATTTACGGTTCTTCCTTCAATCGTAATCAGATCGAATTCATCCATTCCCAGCTGAGCAAGCAGCTTCTTCTGCCCCTTGTCGAACGCACCGCCAAAGGTCGCATCATAGATACTCATTGCATAATCCTTCTCACGAAGCGTCGGCTGCTTTTTCGCGCTTGCCATGTGTTCCAGGAACTCTCTGGAATTAAACATCTGGTAATCGGTAAAGTTCATAGTAAGGGTACCCGGCATCACCTGCCGGATCGGCTGCCTCTCCAGGAACTCATCAAACTCCATTCCTGCACACATCGCCGGAGCATGCTCCATAATCTCCATAAAGGAGCCCTGCTGAACCGGGGAATACTTTCTTTCGCTCCTCTCCTGTTGTGTCATCTGCTGATACCTTTCTCCTGAGATGAGCGTCACATCCGAAGGAATTCTTCCTTCCAGCTTCCAGAGCACCGTATCAATCGCCTCATACGTGGTTCCGCGCTCCACAGTCCGGTTCTGTGCTTCGACTCCCTTCTGCTCTATCGCAGCGCGGTACGGAGCCCGCTCCGGTCCTTTTGCCTCATCGAGCATCTTCTGATAGATCAGAGCGTCCAGCTGCCCCTGTCTGATCTCATCCGCTACCCGATCCGCCTCTCCGACCAGAAATTGCATAATTTCCTGTGTATGTCCGGACATAAAGGGAATATACGAATGATGTACCTGCTGTGCACGTTCCCGCTCACTGACATAATGACTCGCCACATCCATACTCAGATTGGCGGTCGGCATATAGTTCCTGTCTGGATTCTCGTGATTGGTACGGCGATCCTCCTCGCGAATCCGTTCATTCTGCTCCCTCAACTCTTTTAATACTGCCTCTTTCGTCTTATCATACCACTGTGCTAAATATTGCTCCTGCTCCTGTGTTAACGGCATATAGGCTCCTCCTTCCTTCCTTTCTCTCTCCCTGCTACTCCATCTGTCCTGCCATCTTCCGAATCTCCTCCAGGGTTACCCCGTATCCGGACGCAATCTCATATAATTCCTCAACCGAATCCGCTTGTTCAACCTCACTCTGCAGTTCCGTATCCTTCTTTAATGCTTCAATAAATCTGTCCATAGCGCTCATGAGCATATCCTCCTTTTTTACCGTTCTCATTCCGATTATTTCTTTCTGACCGGCTCGCAAGACTCTTCGTACCGATCGGTCAGTCCATCCGTTCCGAAATAATTCTTCTTGCTTTGTGTTAATATAATAGCATATTTTAAGCTTCTTGAAAAGATGTCTGCAAATGCTTCGGACTCTTAAGGACAGTTTCTAAAACTTAAGAACTACGAGCATTGCGAAGGCGAAGAAAAATACGAGAACATTTCGATGTCCTCGTATTTTTCTTTTTTGCACATTTGCAGATTTTCTGTCTTTGTAGTACACTTAAGGCACCAAATGAAAGGAAGGTGCAATATATGGAAAAGTACATTGAACAAAACGGAATCACTTATGAACTCAGAGGCGAGCAATACTACCCTTTGCTTGAACTTCCCGAACAGAAAGAGGTCGGCAAATACGGAAGATTGCACCTCGAATATCTCAAAGCGCATCGCAAAGGGCGTTACACCAATCTTCTC
>JAGAPO010000052.1 GCA_017623215.1 Lachnospiraceae bacterium
TATTTGAATAAACTGCAACATATTGTCTTGCAGCACTTTGGAAATGGATTCAGAAATGTATTGATCAAATTCTTGTTCTGTCATACAAATATCTCCTTTCTATGTACTCGGCCCTGGCGGGAGCCTGTGAGTACATTATACAGAGGAGAGGAACGTAGAACAAGAGGGAAGTTAATTGCGCAGAAGCAAGGTAGACAAACAGTCGTACATATAATAAACAGGAGGTGATACATATGCGTACAGAAAAAATCGTAGATGGAATCAAGGTTATCGAAGTCACGCCGGATCTGACAAAGGAAGAACGGCAGGAACGCGCTGCATGGATTATGGAGGGGCTTGAGAAAGTGTATCTGTCGCATAAAGCAAAAGAAGAGCGCCGCAGGGCAGAAGATTTGAGAAAGGAGACTGCTTAGGCAGTCTTAAGAGGACACGCAAAGAAGAAAGCGAGGGAAAGAGACAATGAGACATGCAAGCACAATAGCGGAATACATCATCCAAAAATGGCTGGATGAGAGATTTAGACCAGGAAGTCTAAAAGTCGTGTTTGACGGAACGACGGCAACGATTATAGACCGGATCGGACAAACTGCGACGGTCAGGTATGAAAACGGAATGGTATTTATGGAAGGAGAGGAAAAACTTTGAAACCTTTGAACCTGGCAGACAAGCTAATGTACGAAATCCAGCAGGTAAAAATGGGGTCGCTGAGTCCGCGGGAAGAGCTCTATCGAGTATATGGCCGGATCCAAATGGCGCGTGAACTGGACGCAATCAGCATCGATGATTTCGTGCGCCTAAACCATGCCTGTGTAGCAGATGGGATTAATAACCCTAAGTATTTTTAAGGAGGAACAATGAACCAGAGAACCAAAGACATCCTACGGGAGGTGTTTAAGCTGATATCCATCCTTGCCGTATTCGGCGGCATGGGCCTGACCATCCTGACAGCCGCCGGCATCGAGCAGGACGTTTTGACGGACAAGCAGTGGATAGTCTGGTCGGCAATCAGTATCGGCCTGATGACAGCAGGAGGAATCATCAGTACATATACGGGAAGGAGGGGAGAAGAGGATGGATATGACAACCTTTAAGGCCTTGTGCAAAGAAATGGGAGTACATCTGAGGGCGGTGCAGGAAATCATCCGCGAGAATGAGCTTGGCAGTAACATATTGCTGATTGCGCATGATGATTTTTTGGAGATCGCATTTCTTACCGAGGAAAGAATTTTAAGCGCATTCTCATTTAACGATGAGGAATTTCAATATGGCGAATACAAAAATCATGCCGCTCCGGACGGCCATCCGGAAGCGGCAAATAAATAATAAAAAAAAGAAAAACACAAGATGATTATATCATCTGGAAAGGATATTTGCAATGGAATCAATGAAAATTAATCACTTGGAAATTGAAAATGTGAAGCGCGTCAAGGCAGTAAAGTTGGAGCCGGCCGAGAACGGACTTACTATCGTAGGAGGAAGAAACAATCAGGGAAAGACCTCCGTTCTGGATGCAATCGCCTGGGCGCTTGGCGGCGAGAAATACCGCCCTTCCCAACCTGGCAGAGAAGGCTCTGCGACTCCACCTTACTTACATATCGTAATGAATAACGGACTTGTAGTGGAGCGTAAGGGCAAGAACAGTGATTTAAAGGTACTCGACCCGAGCGGGAAAAAAGGCGGTCAACAGCTTTTGAATGAATTCGTGGAACAGCTGGCAATTGACCTGCCGAAGTTTCTGCAGGCTTCCAGCAAAGAAAAAGCAGAGATTCTTCTGCGCGTCATCGGAGTCGGTGACCGGCTGGCAGTTCTGGAGAGACAGGAGCAGGAGTTGTACAATGAGCGTCAGGCAATCGGACGAATCGCCGACCAGAAAAAGAAGTATGCGAAAGAACAGCTGTTTTATCCGGATGCACCAAAAGAACTGGTCTCCGCTGCAGCCTTAATTCAGGAGCAGCAGGCAATCCTGGCGCAGAATGGAGAAAACCAGAGAAAGCGGGAGCGTCTGCATCAGCTGGAGCAGTCCTATCAAAGGATCATGGAACAGATTCAGTCCCTATTACAGCAACAGAGCAAACTGGAGTCTGATTTGGCGATTGCCCGTACCGCAGCCACTGACCTGCAGGATGCCTCCACAGCTGCGTTGGAAGCAAGTATCGCATCGGTCGAAGAAACGAATCGAAAGGTTCGAGCAAACCTGGACAAAGAACGGGCAGAGGATGACGCACAGGAATATATAAGGCAGTATGATACCCTGACCGGAAAGTTGTCTGATGTCCGGAAGGCCAAGCAGGACTTGCTGGAGCGTGCGGATCTTCCGCTCCCTGATTTATCAGTACAGGATGGAGAACTCATCTATCAGGGGCAGAAGTGGGACAACTTATCTGGCTCCGACCAGTTAAAGGTCAGCACTGCCATTGTCCGTAAACTGAACCCGAATTGCGGTTTTGTCTTGTTGGATAAGCTGGAACAGATGGATATGGATACCCTGCGAGAGTTTGGATCATGGCTGGAACAGGAAGGACTGCAGGCAATTGCTACCAGAGTCAGTACCGGAGATGAATGTTCCATTCTGATTGAGGATGGATATGCAACTGTAGCCGGAGCGCCATCTATGGCAGAAAAGCCGGCAATCTCGTCCTGGACTGCCGGAGCATTTTAAAAGGAGGAAGAGGAAATGGAGATAGTCAGAGGGAAAATTCCAAGCGCAAAAAAAGTTGTGATTTATGGTCCGGAAGGAATCGGGAAGTCTACAATGGCCTCCCGATTCCCGGAACCGCTGTTCATCGATACAGAAGGCAGTACCAAAGACATGGATGTGGCAAGGACCCAGGCTCCCAGCAGCTGGGTGATGCTTCTGGATCAGGTTACTTATGTTAAGAACCATCCGGAGCTTTGCCGGACCTTAATTATTGATACCGCAGACTGGGCAGAACTGCTGTGCAGCGACCATATCTGCCAGAAATCGCAGAAATCCGGGATCGAAGATTTTGGATATGGAAAAGGATATGTCTATCTACAGGAGGAATTCGGACGGCTGTTGAATCAGCTGGAAGAAATCGTACAGAGAGGAATTCACGTGGTGTTAACTGCTCATGCCAAGATGCGGAAGTTTGAACAGCCGGATGAAATGGGTGCTTATGATCGTTGGGAAATGAAGTTATCCAAACAGGTTGCTCCGATGGTGAAAGAGTGGGCTGACATGGTGCTCTTTGCTAACTATAAGACCTATGTCATCAACGTGGATGGTCAGGGCGCTCAAAAGGGAAAGAACAAAGCACAAGGCGGGAAACGAGTCATGTACACCACGCATCATAGCTGCTGGGATGCTAAAAACCGATATGGCCTTCCGGATGAAGTACCATTCGAGTATGAATCAATTTCACACATTCTGGAACAGACAGAAAGACGGGCGGCGCATAAGGATGTGGCTATCCCGGAATCGGCCAGAGCACAAACGGAGTCTCTTCAGGATGCAAAGCCTCAGACCCTGTATCAGACGGAGCAGAGGCCGAAGGAAGAGCCAGTCAGTAATCCCGCACCTGTGCAGGCGCCTTCGGCAGAAACGAAACCAGATGAGAATTTGGATGCTCAGTCAGGGATGGTAGCAGAGCAGCAGAGACTGCCGCAGACCGCATTACCGGACACCATACCAAAGCCTCTACGTGACCTTATGGTGCAGTATAACGTAGACGAGTGGGATATTCAGAACGCAGTAGAGTATAAGGGATACTTCCCAGAAGGGACCCCGCTTGAAAACTATCCGGATGACTTTGTGATGGGCTGTCTGGTCGGGGCATGGCCTCAGGTTTATGCGATTATCAAGATGTTACGAGAAAAAGAAGAAATTCCATTTGAAGGAGGAAAGCGATAATGAGTGAATTAGAGAGAGAATTGAATTGGGACGATATCATTGAAAAGGATGGAGAAGATCTGGAGCCGTTGCCGGAAGGTGATTATGACTTCGTTGTAGAAAGCTTTGAGCGTGGGCGCAGCAAGGGAGAGGGAAAGCTTCCGCCCTGCAACATGGCTATTTTAAAAATCAGGATTCAGGGAAAAGAGAGGAACATCCAGATTACGGAAAATCTGGTGCTTCACACTAAGATGGAATGGAAGTTATCACAGTTCTTCCGCTCCATTGGAGCCAAGGAAGAGGGGCAGAGAGTTGCAATGAACTGGAGCATTGTTCCAGGAGCATCCGGCAGAGCATTGGTAAAGCAAAAGCCGGGCCTCAAGGACCCGGCTAAGATGTATAACTACATCGATAAGTTCTACCCGAAGGAAGCTAAGAAGTTTGAAGCAGGGAGGTTTTAGTTGTGGAGCTGCGACCGTATCAACAGGAAGCAAAAGACGCGATATTTGACCAGTGGGGGCAGGTTGATAAAACTCTGCTGGTGCTGCCGACCGGATGCGGAAAAACCATAGTATTTGCCAAGGTGACCGAAGAGTGCGTCAGGCAGGGCAGACGAGTCCTGATTCTGGCTCATCGCGGCGAATTGCTTGAACAGGCTGCAGATAAGATTGCAAAGGCCACAGGGCTTGGATGCGCAACGGAAAAAGCAGACGAGACCTGCTTGGGGAGCTGGTTTCGGGTAACGGTGGGATCGGTCCAGACGTTAATGAGAGAAAAGCGTCTGCAGCAGTTTCCGACTTCTTACTTCCAGACGATTATTATTGACGAAGCTCATCATTGCATTTCGGACAGTTACCAACGTGTGCTGCAACACTTTTCAGAGGCCAAGGTATTGGGAGTAACGGCAACACCGGATCGGGGCGATATGAAGAACCTGGGGAGCTACTTTGAATCCCTGGCTTATGAATATACCCTGCCCAAAGCAATCCGGGAGGGATATCTGTCACCGATTCGGGCCCTGACACTGCCACTAACCTTGGATCTGAGTGGTGTTGGTGTCCAGGCCGGTGATTTTAAAAACGGAGACCTGGCAACTGCGCTGGATCCGTATCTGTATCAGATTGCAAACGAGATGGAGCGATACTGTAAGGACCGGAAAACCGTTGTGTTCCTCCCGCTGGTGAAAACCAGCCAGAAGTTTCGCGACATCCTGTGTGAAAAAGGCTTCCGGGCAGCAGAGGTAAACGGAGAGAGCCAGGATCGGGCGGAGATTCTGGCTGCCTTTGACCACGGGGCCTATAACGTGCTGTGCAACTCCATGCTCTTGACAGAAGGCTGGGACTGCCCGTCTGTTGACTGCATTGTAGTTCTGCGCCCCACCAAAGTTCGCAGCTTATACAGTCAGATGGTCGGGCGGGGAACGAGACTGCATCCGGGAAAAGATCATCTGCTTCTGTTGGATTTCTTATGGCATACGGAACGGCATGAGCTATGTCATCCGGCAAATCTGATTTGTGAGAGCGAAGAAGTAGCAAGGCAGATGACAAAGAACCTGGAAGAGGCAGCCGGCTGCCCCATTGACCTGGAAGAAGCCGAACAGCAAGCATCTGGGGATGTTGTCGCACAGAGAGAGGAAGCACTGGCCAAACAGCTGCAGGAGATGAAGCGTCGGAAGAAGCGCCTGGTCGATCCGCTGCAGTTTGAATTGAGCATTCAGGCCGAAGACCTGGCTGGATATGTTCCTGCATTTGGATGGGAGATTGGACCACCGTCGAATAAGCAAAAAGAGACACTGGAGAAGCTCGGCATCCTGCCGGATGAGATTGACTGCGCAGGTAAGGCAGCTAAGATTTTAGACCGTCTGGACAAACGCAGACAGGAAGGTCTGA
The DNA here is from genome assembly GCA_017623215.1 of Lachnospiraceae bacterium. GTDB lineage: Bacteria > Bacillota > Clostridia > Lachnospirales > Lachnospiraceae > Caccomorpha. Next base: position 5,740 of record JAGAPO010000052.1, read on the forward strand.
CGACTCCGAAACAGATCCGGTGTCTGGAACGGTATGGATTTCAGCATGTGGGGAGTTGGCGGTTTGAAACGGCAAAGAACATGATAGACCGGATAGCAGCGTCTGGATGGCGCGGAGCTCCGCAGGGAATCAATCCGGTCACCTATGTTCCGGAGGGATAACGAAGAGAGAGGACAAGACATATGGAGAATAGGCAATGCGATTTTATCGAAGTCCTGGAACATATCGACCCGGCCGGGCTGTCCTACCAGGACTGGGTCAATGTCGGCATGGCACTCAAAGAGGAAGGCTATGCCGCAAGGGACTGGGAGAACTGGAGCAGCAGGGACCGAAGGCGCTACCATGCGGGGGAATGTTACAAGAAATGGAATACCTTTCAGGGGAGCGCCGTCCCTGTTACCGGCGGCACCATTATGCAACTTGCCAGAGAACAGGGCTGGCAGCCGCAGCAGGATCCAGGGCATGAGCTGGACTGGAATGACACGATAGAAAAAGATGGACTGGTCATCGTTGACCAAAACTGGATTGAAGCAAAGGAAGTAACAGAGCCGGAAAACTGGAATCCGGTGCGCGATTTGGTAACCTATTTAGAAACGCTGTTTGAAGCATCGGAGAACGTGGGCTATGTGACTCAAAGCTGGGAGAAGACCGATGAGAAAGGAACACGTTGGCTGCCTTCCAAGGGCTGCTGGGACCGTACCGCCGGTCAGCTGATTCAGCAGCTCAATCAGTGTAATGGTGATTTAGGGGCTGTCCTTGGCGATTACAACGCGCAGGCAGGGGCCTGGATTCGGTTTAATCCTCTGGACGGGAACGGCTGTAAGAACGACAACGTGACCGACTTTCGATATGCCCTGGTCGAGTCAGACTGTATGGACCTGGAAAAGCAGCACGCACTCATCCGCGAACTGGAGCTTCCGGTAGCCTGCCTGGTACATTCCGGGAAAAAGAGTCTTCATGCGATTGTCCGGGTCGATGCAGCTGACTATACAGAGTATCGGAAGCGCGTTGATTATCTATACAACGTTTGCAAGAAAAATGGTCTGGAAATCGACCAACAGAACCGGAATCCTTCCCGATTATCCCGCATGCCCGGTGTCCTTCGGAACGGTCAAAAACAGTTTCTTGTGGGCGTCAATCTGGGGAAGGAATCTTGGGAGCAGTGGTATGAATGGATTGAAGGCGTGAACGACGATCTGCCGGAACCGGAAGGGTTGGCATCGGTATGGGATGCACTTCCGGGACTATCGCCCTGTCTGATTGATGGAGTCCTGCGGCAGGGGCACAAGATGCTGCTCTCAGGGCCGTCTAAGGCTGGGAAATCATTTCTGCAGATAGAATTATGCATTGCCATCGCAGAGGGGCGTTCCTGGCTGAATTGGGACTGTACAAAGGGGAAAGTCCTATATGTCAATCTGGAATTAGATCGGGCTTCCTGCCTGCACCGATTCCAGGATGTTTACCAGGCTTTAGGCTGGGAACCAAAGAATCTGCATAACCTGGACATTTGGAATCTGCGAGGGAAAGCCGTTCCGATGGATAAATTGGCGCCAAAGCTCATCCGGAGAGCGGCGAAAAAGAACTATATCGCCGTCATCATTGACCCGATTTACAAGGTCATTACAGGGGATGAAAACAGTGCAGATCAGATGGCGAATTTCTGTAATCAGTTCGATAAAGTATGCACGGAACTGGGATGCGCGGTAATCTACTGTCATCATCACAGCAAAGGCAGTCAGGGCGGTAAAAAGTCCATGGATCGCGCCTCGGGCTCCGGTGTATTCGCTCGCGATCCGGACGCGTTATTGGATTTGATTGAGTTGGAAATATCGGATTCCCTGCGCAAGCAGGAGGAAAATAAAACCATCTGTGAGACGTGCAATCGGTATCTGGATGCCCATTTTTCGTGGCAGGATGACCTGTCTCAGGATGATTTATGCAGCGGTGCACAGATGCTTGCCTATTGTCAAAAACACCTGGATAAATGGCAAATGCGCGAGCTGGAGAGGCAGATAACGGAGGCTAAAAAGGCCGCTGCGAACCGTACTGCATGGCGCCTGGAAGGGACGTTGCGTGAGTTCCCGGCGTTCCAGCCGGTTAATGTGTGGTTCCAGTATCCTGTTCACAAAATCGACCGGATCGGCGTCCTAAGCGATACGCAACCAGAAGTAGAAAAGCCCTCCTGGCAGAAGGCAATGGAGAGTCGGAAATCGCGATCGGATAACTTAAAGGAACGAAAACGGTCTTTGGAAATGGCATATGAGGCATTATCCATGAATGGAGAGGTTACGGTAAAAGACCTGGAAGAGTACTGGACTCTGTCCAAAAACGCGGTCAAGAACCGGATCAAAGAGCATGGTGGTTTTGAAATAGAAGGCGGAATTGTAACTAAAAAAGCAAAGCTAAATACCGAATAAATGCTTGAGTGTCAGTGTCAATAAACGGAAAAATGACATTGACTAACAGGTGTCAGTGAACGTAATTTTGCGTTGACTGACAGGTGAGCATCAGTGTCATCAAACGACGTTTTTTGACTGACTGACAGGTGTTAGTAAGGGTGTCAGTGAAATATATACTACGTATATATTTTGGTGACACTGACAGGTCAGGTCATTGCGGGGTAAGTAGTCGTGCGTTAGCTTTCGCACGACGCCTACTAACCCGCTGCCAATGACTTAAGAGAATTGATAGGAATTTCACGAGTTAATGCATTAAAGTAGAGAAAATGGGAAAAGAGGATAGAGATGGCGACAGTATTTTTTATGGCGATGAACCCACCAACCTGCACCTATCAAGAAAAACAGGTGCAGGTACAAAATGACAAGCCGGTCTTTTATGACCCGCCGGGAGTGAAGGCAGCCCGCATCAAGTTGTGTGCGTATCTGGCAAAGCACCGACCGGTGAAGCGATACGAGCAGGGGGTTAGATTGGTAGTCAAGTGGTGCTTCCCGCGTGGACGTCATGCGGATGGGGAATATCGGATTACAAAACCGGATACGGATAACCTGCAAAAGCTCCTGAAGGACTGTATGACAGACTTGGGATTCTGGAAGGATGATGCGTTAGTGGCATCCGAAATTGTGGAGAAATTCTGGGCGGAGATTCCCGGTATCTATATCCGGATTGAAGAATTGTGAGGTGAGCAGGATGAATCAGCAACAGTGTTCTTTGGTGTTTCGCAGGATGAATGCGTTTGTAGGGAAATGGGAAATGCATCCACCAAAGACGGAGAATGAGTGGAGACGGGTGCTGGATGAGGCGGAGGAGTTGTATCATGAGCTGGGGCGGAATCCATTGACAATGCGGTTGATTCAGACGGTTCTGCGGTATTGGGAAGGAGAGGAGTAATGGAAATATTTGCACTTGTATTTTCGAGTATATGCTTTGTGGTAAATTTGATTTGCTTTATTTACATACTGCGGATCAATCATAAAACAAATCAGCAGCTAAAGGGAGGAGACAAGTAATGGCTTACAAATACTCCGTATATGACCACGGGAAGTATATCGGCAGCATGACTGCTACAGAGATTGAGAAGAAGACAGGACTGAATCGGAATTATGTCAACGTGTATGCGTCCAGAAATGCCCCGTACAAGCAGCGTTATCTCTTCGAGTGGGAGAAGCTGCAGGAAGGCGCATGGACGGTACAGTTTCGAGAGGAATGGGACAAATGGAGAGGGAGGATTTTAACGGCAGGAGGAGCAATGGGATGATTACAATCAAAATCTATCTGTGTCTCTACGTGATTATGCGGGGCGTCGTGCTGGGCAGAGTATCCTTTGTGGGACAGGATGCGGATATATAAACCGCGGGCGAAAAGAGGGAGTGAGGACATTGGAGAAGGTCAAGAAGCGGGACATCAAATTGAGTGACTATAACATATCTCACAAGAAATATAATGAACTGAAATACTTCTGCATGCAGTATGAGGACAAAAAGCGAGAGCTGGAGAAGAGCTATGGCTTGAAAGCGATCGTAAACGATGGGGTGCCGCATGGAACCACTCCTGGGCACCCGACCGAGCAGGCAGCGGTCAGAAATGTGCAGCTGCAGAGCGAGATAGAGCTGATTGAGCAGACGGTTATGGAGGCGGATGCAGAGATCTATCCTTGGTTGATGAAAAATATAACAATGGGGATCCCTTATGAATGGATGGATGCGCCGATATCTCGGACAAAGTTCTATGATAGCAGGAGATATTTTTTCTACCTTCTGGCACAGAAGAGGTAAATATATTTTTTAAAATGGGGAACTACGAGAGCGACAAACGTGATAAATTGGTATTGTGGATTTGAAAGATATTTCATCTTCCATCCTCCTGAAGCGGCTCCTGCCTGTCAAAGGGCAGGGGCTGATAATAAAGTTTAATGAGCTACAGAAATACAAGGCATCCTCCGGGGTGCTTTTCCTTTTCCAAAACAAACGAATGAGAGGTGGTGGTCTTGCCAAGAGAACGAAGTCCGAACCGTGACAGAGCTTACGAAATTTACAAGCAACACGGTGGAAACATTACAAACAGAGAAATAGCAGATCTTCTGAACGAAGATGAAAAAGTTATCGCAGTTTGGAAGAGCCGAGATAAATGGAATGTTGTACAACATTCAAATGATTGTTGTACAACAAAAGCAAAAGGCGGGCAGCCCGGGAATCAAAACGCATCCGGTCACGGAGCGCCCGTCGCGAATAAAAACGCAGAAAAGCACGGTTTCTTCAGTAGATACTTGCCCGAAGAGACCGTTTCGCTTATCCAGGAGATTGACCGGAAGGCTCCATTAGATATTCTCTGGGAGAACATCCAGCTCGCCTATGCGGCCATCATCCGGGCGCAGCAGATCGCTTATGTGAGAGATCGGGAGGATAAGACGGAGGAAAAGACAGGAAGTTTCGACAATGGCGATATGTACATGATACAGCAGGCTTGGGATAAGCAAAATAATTTCCTGAAAGCCCAGGCGCGAGCCCAGGGCGAACTACGCAGCCTGATAAAACAATATGACGAGATGCTGCACAACAACTGGGAGCAGGCTTCTGAGGAACAAAAAGCCCGCATCGCTCACCTGAAAGCGCAGACCGATAAGTTGACCGGCAATAACCAGGAGATAGAAGACCTGGACGATGTGGAGGACGATATCTATGGCAGTAACGAAGCGTAAAACCATTTCGTTCCGGTTCAGCGACAAGCACAAGGCGTATATCCGGGAATGCCGGAACTGTACCTACAACGTCGCAGAAGGCGCGGTTCGAGCCGGCAAGACGGTCGATAACGTATTTGCTTTTGCGAAGGAGCTGCAGGATACACCCGACCGCATCCATCTGGCAACCGGTTCCACGGTCGGCAATGCGAAGTTGAATATCGGAGACGCGAACGGCTTCGGTTTAGAGTGGATCTTTCGCGGGCAATGTCACTGGGGGACCTATAAAGACAATGAAGCACTGTTTATCAAAGGTCCATCCACCCGGAACCGGCAGAAGATTGTAATATTCGCCGGTGCCGGAAAAGCGGACAGCTACAAAAAGATTCGAGGCAATTCCTACGGTCTGTGGATTGCAACGGAAATCAACCTGCACCACGAAAACACCATCCGGGAAGCCTTCAACCGACAACTGGCAGCGAAACGGAGAAAAATCTTCTGGGACTTAAACCCGGATAATCCGAAAGCTATCATCTACACGAAATATATCGACCGATACGCAAAACAGGCAGAAGCCGGCGAGCTGCTCGGCGGATACAATTATATGCACTGTACCTTGTATGACAACATCAATATCCCCGAGGAGCGTAAGCGGGAGATTGAAAGTCAGTACGACAAGACCAGTATCTGGTACTTGCGTGACATTAAGGGCCAGCGAATCATAGCAGAGGGTCTGATATACCGCCAGTTTGCCAACGATGAAAGTACAGGAAAGCATTCCTTCCAGTTGACCGAACGTCCAAAGAACCTGCAGGAGATTATTCTTGGCGTCGATTTCGGCGGAAGCGGATCCGGCCACTCCTTTACGGCGACCGGAATCACAAGAGGATTTCAGGAGGTCATCGCCCTGGCTTCGGAGTGGATTGATTGCCAGAAAGAAGAGATCGATCCGGAAGAATTGGGACGGCGGTTCTGTCTGTTCGTACAGCGGATCGTCACCCGGTACGGATTTATTAATGTTGTTTATGCCGACAGTGCAGAACAAACCCTGATAGCGGGACTCAGAACCAGCCTGCGCAAGAACGGCCTCGGGTGGGTACGGGTAGACAATGCGCTCAAAACAAATATCAATGATAGAATCAACGCCATGTGCATTCTGATTGCGCAGAGGCGTTTTTTCTATGTGCAAAACGAGTGTGACAGTTTGGTCACAGCCCTTAGCACTGCAGTCTGGGATGAGAAAGAAGTAACGAAAAATGTCCGGCTGGACGATGGTACCAGTGATATCGACAGTTTGGATAGCTTTGAATACACCTATGAGCGGCACATCAGCCGTCTGATACGGTTGGGATAGGAGGTGACAAGATATGCGATATAGTAAGATGCTGACCCTGATTCAGCAGGTATTGAATAAGGATTCGGACATCAAGATTGATTTTGCGCTGACCTCGAAAATGGCCAGACAAATTGAGCTGTGGTCCCGGATGTACGAGGGGGCCGCTCCCTGGTTGAATAAATCGGTACAAAGCGCCGAGCTTCCTTCGGCTATCGCATCTGAGACGGCAAGAATGATTACTCTTGAGATGAAATCATCGGTAACAGGAAGCACAAGGGCCGATTATATCAATCAGGTTTATCAGAAGATGATTCAATCGCTTCGGATTCAGGTTGAGTATGGATGCGCTAAGGGAGGGCTGATATTAAAGCCTTATGTAACGCAAAACGGAATTGTAATCCAGTATGTACAGGCAGATTGCTTTTTTCCGGTCGATTTTGACAGCTCCGGAAATATGACGCGCTGCGTATTCCTGGAACAGTTTCGAAAAGGGGAAAAGATATATTCCAGGCTTGAAATACACGGAATGGAAGCAGATACCATTCAAATTACGAATCGGGTATTTGTCGCAGCGAATGAGTACAGTCTTGGAACCGAGCTGCCGATTTCGTCTGTTCCACGTTGGGCTGAGCTTGCACCTGAACTGAGAATCTCAGGAGCCGGTAAGCTGCTGTTTGGATACTTCAAGGTCCCTCTTGCGAACAACTCGGATACAGACAGCCCGCTTGGAGTATCGGTATACTCACGAGCAGTCGGTCTGATATCGGAGGCGGATAAACGATACAGCCAAATCAACTGGGAATATGAAGCAAAAGAAGCCGCGGTCCATATTGCACAGAATCTTCTGAAATGGGACAAGGACCAGGGAAAATATCAATATCCCGGAGGCAAGGAACGCCTGTATCGGGATGTAGAATACTCATCCGGAGCGGTGGACAAACCGTTGATAGATGTGTTTTCTCCGGATATCCGAGACACCTCATTTTTTAATGGCTTAAACCAGCAGCTTAAGCGAATCGAATTTAATTGCAATCTGGCGTATGGTACGTTGTCGGATCCGGATTCTGTCGATAAGACAGCGACGGAAATAAAGACCAGTAAACAGCGGTCCTACACGTTTATTTCCGACTGCCAGATGGCCTTGCAAACCGCGTTGGAAGATACGGTGGATGCCATGAATACATATTGTGATTTATATTCTCTCGCGCCTGCAGGCGATTATCAGATGTCGTTTGACTGGGATGACAGTGTCATCGTTGATGCGGAATCAGAACGACAGCAGGACAGAAATGATGTGGCAATGGGTGTTATGGGACTGGCGGAATATCGTGCAAAATGGTATGGAGAAACGATAGAAGAAGCCGCTAAGAATCTTCCGGCGCCAGCACTGGTAGAAGAGTAGGTGATGCGATATGTCTCCTGAGGAAATGGAGAAACTGCCGAAGAAGTTAGAAAAGATATTCTCTAATCTTGAGTTGGATGTCATGGGTGATATCGTGGAGCGTCTGAAGGAGACAAAGGCCATCACGCCGGCTATTGACTGGATGCTTTTAAGAATGACCGCTGTCGGGAAAAGCAAGAATGCTATCAAGAAGGCGATTCAGAAAGCGCTTGCCCTGGCGGAAAAAGAGATTGAAAAGATTTATAATACCGCGGCGGAAGCATTATTTACCCGCAGCGCGGAAATATATCGGGAAGTCGGGAGAGATTTTATCCCTCTGCAGGAGAATAAAGAAGTATTACAGCTGATAGAAGCCATCAAGAGTCAGACTTCGGATGAGATGACCAATATCACACGCACGACCGGATTTATGACCAGGGATAAACAGGGGAACCGGATTGTTACTCCGGCTGCGGAATTCTTTCAACAGAAGTTGGACCAGGCAATTATCGAGATAGATACCGGAGTCTATGATTACAACACATCCATACAGAAAGTCATCGATGAAATGACTACGAGCGGACTTCGCACCGTGGAATATGATTCCGGGCGTACGGATCGTATCGAGGTGGCAGCCAGAAGAGCCGTTATGACTGGCAATTCTCAGCTTACTGATAAAGTCAACGAGAAGAATGCGGAAAAACTGGGTACGGAATACTGGGAAGTTGCCTGGCATATGGGAGCGCGTAATACCGGAACCGGATTTCGAAACCATCAGAGCTGGCAAGGGAAGGTATACAGCAGCGAAGAGATGAAAACGGTATGCGGATTAGGTGAGATGCTCGGGTTTGGAGGAATTAACTGCTATCATATCCGGTATCCGTTCATCATGGGAGTAAGCAAAAGGAACTATACCGATGAATGGCTGGAGGAGCAAAACAAGATAGAGAATACCAAGAAGGTATATCGGGGAAAAGAATATGATACCTATTCGGCCCTTCAGCATCAGCGCAAGCTGGAACGGACGATGCGCAAGCAAAACCAGGACATCCAATTGCTTGATAAAGCGGATGCGGATCCGGATATGCTCATGGCCGCGAGAAGCCGGAGAAAGGCAACGGAGCGGGAATATATTGATTTCTCAAAGCAGATGGGACTCAGACAGCAGAGAGAACGGTTAGCAGCACCGAAGAGCGTATCGAAGTCAACAGAAAAAGCGGTTGCAAAGTTAGATAATTCTGATATAATGGAATTACAAAGGAAGGTAGATGACTCAAGGAAAAACTTTAAATTTATTACAGATGAGACTTTCAATAATCTGACGATAACGGCACGTAAGAAAGGAGCAGTTATTATCAGAGGAACAAAGGAAGCTGAGGAGCATTTAGAAAAGCTTGGAGCGTCAGCTGCTAATATCGGTGATGTTCTGATATTTAAAAAAGATGTGTGCATCAGTGAGGTGCTTGAGGAAACATATCACTTTGAGCAGAATATATCCAAGATGAATGATGATAAAGGAGAACCTCTTCGGAGTATTTTGAATGAGATTGATGCAAAACAGTATTTACTTGATAATGCAGATAAATATAGGATTCCAAGAAATGAAATTGAGTTGACTGAGAGACAATTAAAGTCATATAAGCAGCAACTGGAAGAATATCAGAAGGGAGGGAAATAGGCATGTGTGTTATATTAAGTGAATGGATAATAGGGAAATATGCCATACTTGAGTTGGATCAAGATCCTCCAATGAGACATTACCGCAGATATCGGATTGAAGGAGTTGAGTATGACCCAGTGCCGGTCTATGATCTCCCAAGACAAATAGCAGTAGAAGCACAAGGAAGTTTTAAAGGAAAATCAGTCGAGTTTATTTAATACCACCAGTCATTATGGCCGGTGGTATTTTTATACTCAATAATCAAGGCGGGAGGTGACATAACATGCCAAAGTGGCTGAAACAGTTCCTTTGTGGTCATTGCTACAGCCCAAACCTGTACGCGGTTCGGACAGATAAAGGCAAGCGCCATGCTTATGTCTGCTGCAAATGCGGCAAGCAAGTGTATGTAGATTGAGGAGGTGATCCATAAATCTCCCTTTGAGACGCAGGGTAAGCGTCTTATTTTTATACTTAATCGCCAGGTGATGAGGCGTTAAACAGTCGGCCGCGCGTGTCTCTTCACGGAAAACAGAGTAGCGGGAAGAAAAGGAGCAATATGAAAAGAGAAGATTTAACAGCAAAAGGATTAACGCAGGAACAGATTGATTTTGTCATGGCAGAACACGGAAAAGAGCTGAATCCCGTGATTGCGGAGCGTGACGGATATAAAACGCAGCTTGGTGAGGCGCAGCGTTCGCTTGAAAGCCTGAAAGGCGTGGATGTGCAGGCTCTACAGGGCAAGATAACGGATCTGACCAATCAGCTTGCCGGAAAGGACGCCGAGATCAATCAGGTAAAAGCGGATGCGCAGTTTAATGAACTGCTGAAAGAGGCAATTCGAAGCGCAGGAGCAAGAAGCGAAAAAGCAGTGATTCCGTTCTTAGACATTCCGGCGCTTAAGAAAAGCAAAAACCAGTCCGATGATATCAAAGCGGCGCTGGAATCCGTCAAGAAGGATAACGATTTTCTGTTTCAGCCGGCACAGAACCACCCGAAGGTTGTATCAGGAACGCCTGGAATCAACCAGAATGCAGAAGACAGAAAAGCACAGGCAAATGAAGCTTTGAGAAGCTTATTTGGAAAGGAGTAATGTATGGCAGTAAATATCACAAGCAGAGCCGATGTGGAGGCTTTAATCCGCACACAGGTAGTATCTACGATTTTTCAGGATATTCCGAAGCAGTCTGTATTTATGGGAATGGCGAGAAAGCTTCCTAACATGACCAGCAAGCAGACCAGGATCCGCGTATTAGACTTTATGCCTACCGCGTATTGGGTAGACGGTGATACCGGCATGAAGCAGACCAGCAAGCAGGCGTGGGATAATGTTTATCTTACGGCTGGTGAGCTGGCCGTCATCGTACCAATTCCGGAAGCTGTCCTGGATGATGCGGAATTTGACATCATGGGCGAGATTACGCCGCGGGTAAATGAAGCGATTGGAAAGAAGGTAGACGAGGCGGTCATCTTCGGAATCAACCGTCCCCGCGAGTGGCAGAACGACATTATCACGCTTGCGCGGCAGGCCGGGAATAATGTTGCTCTTGGTTCCGATCCCGACTACTATGACTTAATGCTCGGGGAGGGCGGCGTCATTTCCAAAATCGAGGAAGACGGTTATATGGCAACCGGAGCAATCGCATCCATGGGAATGCGGGCGAAGCTGCGCGGAATCCGTTCTAACGATGGCATCCCGATTTTCAAGTCTGATATGCAGGGAGCAACGCAGTACGCGTTAGATGGCGCTCCGCTGTATTTCCCTCAGAACGGTTCCTTCGTTCCTTCGATTGCGCAGCTGATTGTGGGAGATTTCAAGCAGGCGGTATATGCCATCAGGCAGGACATCACGGTAAAGATTCTCGACCAGGGAGTCATTCAGGACCCTATTACCAAGGATATTACTTATAACCTTGCGCAGCAGGACATGATTGCGCTGCGTGTTGTATTCCGCATGGGATGGGCGCTTCCGAATCCGGCTACGAGAATCGATGAGGATCGCCTTGGATGTCCGTTTGCATACCTGGAGCCCGCATCTGCGGTTACTACGCAGAAAGTTACCTTCACGGTAAAGGATAATTCCGGTTCTCCTGTGCCGATTGCGGATGCCATCGTTGACGTAAACGGTTCCAGACTGAAGACAAACGCTTCCGGAGTTGCTGAATTCAACCTGAGAGCGGGAACCTATCCGGTCAAGATTAAGAAGAGCGGATACGGAACTATTACGGAAACGGTAACTGTTGTTTCGTCTGCGGTTGATAAGGCGGTAACGCTGATTCCGAACGCATAAGGAAGGGAGCCGGTACGAATGAGAATCTACGCGGATGATACTTTTTACCAGGAATCATATCTGGAAGGAAGACAGCCGGTCATTCGAACCGGCTTCTCCTTTTATGTCAGGGAGGCAAGCCGGATACTGGACCAGTATACATTCGGCCGACTGAACGAGCTGGATGAAGTACCGGATGATGTAAAACTGTGCTGCTGCGAGCTTGCGGAGCTTGGATACCGGCAGGATGAGCGGGAAAGGCAGACGGAGGGCGGGAAAACTTCCGAGAAAGTAGGTACCTATTCTGTCACCTATGCATCCGAACAGACCGCAGAACAGGAAACCGCGTCAGGAATTCGCTGCATTCTTGCAAAATGGCTTGGCAATACCGGTCTGTTATACCAGGGGGTGTAAGGATGTATACAAATTCGGATGTTACCTTGTATCTATACAGGAAAGAGAAGGAAACAGAGTGGTATGAGCGGCACGCAGTAAACGAAGTGTTTTGGGATGATGTCAGACAGGCCAATTACTCGAAGACCGGGCTTGTGAATACGGATTCGGTCCTTCTTGTGATACCGCTTTCCGGCATGGGAGGAGAACCGATTCTATTTACACCCGGCAAGGATTTGGCCGTGAAAGGAATCATCGATTTCGAATTTGACCATACGGATGAGAAGACCATATCGGAATCTCTTCGCCGGCTGAAGGAACGGTATCATCCGGTAACTGTGATGTCCGTAGATGAGAAACTGTATGGAAGTCCATGTATGCAGCATATCGAATTATCGTGTAAGTGAGGTGTGGCGTATGTTTGACGCGGAAGAAAATATCCCTTCTCCCGATGAACTGATTCGAAGATGCGGGCTTCAGCGATACGGTCCCGTGCAGACAGCGGTAGACAGTGAATGTATCCGCATGATGGAACCCTACACGCCGATGAGGAACGGAGAGCTGATTGCGTCAGTAACGCGGGAAACGGTTATCGGAAGCGGAATCATCCGCCAAAACGTACCGTATGCGCATTACCAGTATGAAGGGATAATTTATGTGGATCCGAAAACCGGAGCCGCTGGGTTCCTTGATAAAAACGGAATGTGGAAATCAAGAAAGAATGTCACGAAGATTCCTACGGACCGTCCGCTCACTTATTACGGAGGAGGAAAGCGCGGAAAGAAATGGTTTGACCGTATGAAGGCGGACCATATGGATGATATAAAACAGGTGGCGCTTGCGGAAATCGAGAAAGCAAAGGCAGGAAATTCATGAATATTATTGAAAAAACAAAAGAAATTTTGACTGGCTATGAAAAAATATCAGAATTCAGCCATTGTGTTCATGTGGATTATACGGCGCCAAATCCAACGAATTACGGATTATCCTCCACAGGAGACCGGCTGATAAAAGAAGATATTCTTGGAAATGAGCTTCGACAGCATAATTTTGTGCTGTATGCGGTGAACCAGTCGTTTAATGATTTTGACCGTCTTGCGAACAGTACTTTCCTGCTGGATCTGAATTACTGGCTGGAATCGCAGAAAGGTCATGAGGTAACAGTAACGGTAAATGGGGTGGTATATCAGGCAGTGATTACGAAGCTGTGGTCCGCAAACGGAATGATGTATTCCGTTCCATCCGGGGACATGAATGACGGTGTATCCTATCAGCTGCAGATTTACGCCCAGTATAAAGTCAGAAAGGTGTGAGAGAATAGTGAAGTTAGAAAGAAAGGCACTTGCCCACTACTTAAACAGCGAATTTGGAGGGACGGCTTCCGGTGCGTCCTGGTTTCTTCTCGGTGCGGATATGGAAGAACTGTCTGTGGAACTGAATCCGGACATGGAGCCGTTTAAGAATATCCTCGGGCAGTCAAGAGTCAGAGATAACGGATATGAGCCGCAGACAACCGCGGACCCTTACTACGCAAATCCGGAAGACAGCATATACGAACCCATTCGGGATATCGCTATGGAGCGCAAGACCGGAGACGCATGCAAGACACAGATCCTCGAAGTGATTATCGAGGATACCAAAGCAACTTCTCATCCCGCATATATTGAGGATGTTATCGTAAAGCCTACGTCGTACGGCGGTGATACGACAGGAATCACCATCCCGTTTGATATCTATTTTTGCGGAAACCGGAAGAAAGGAACGGTAAAGCTCGAAGCCGGAGTTCCTACATTCACAGAAGCATCCGCGACAGTGTAAATTTTAACAGCGGGCAGGGTAAAACCTGTCCGCGGAAAAGGAGAAAGCAGCGATGTTTAATATTAATATCGATGACGGATATAAAGAGTTTACCATAAATAATGATCCAAACCGGGTAATCCGGTTCAATCCGGCAGATATAGCCATAATCGAACGATTTGATACTGCCGGACGTGTCATGAAAGAAGCAGCCGAAGCAGTTTCCGATATTCCTCTGCAGCCGGATGGAAGCACGTCGATACAGGATGCAGCGTACGCAGTAGCGAAAGTCAATCAGACTATTCGGGAACAGATTGACTATATCTTTAATTATCCGGTCAGCGATGCAGTATTCGGTAACCAGTCTCCGCTTGCATCGGTGGGAGGAATTCCGTTGTTTGAACAGTTCTTAACGGCAGCAATCGCTTACGTAAAAACAGAAATACGGTCGGAGCAGAGAGCGAGCGCGGCACGAATCGAGAAGTATACGAACGGAGTGGTTGGATGATAGGCTCCCTTCCAAAGTCACTGGATGTCTCCGGAGTTTCTTATCCGATTCGAACTGATTTTCGAATTGCGCTGCGGATTCTTCAGGCATGGAGCGATCCGGATCTGAATGATAGGGAGCGCATTGCGGTTATGATGCTGTGTCTATATGAAACATTGCCTCCAAAGGAGCAATGGGAAGAGGCAGGAAAACAGGCCGTTTGGTTCATTGATGGAGGACCTATGGTTTTAGAGAACAATCCAAGGCGCTATGGGAGAGTAATGGACTGGGAACAGGATGAGCCGATTATCTTTGCCGCGGTAAATAAAGTGGCAGGATATGAGACAAGAGCGCAGAACTATATTCACTGGTGGACGTTTCTCGGGCTGTACAGTGAGATTGGAGAAAGCGTATATGCTTCCGTTCTTTCTATCCGGATGAAAAAGCGTAAAAACCGCAAGCTTACAAAATACGAAGAAGAATTCTATCGTGAGAATCGGTCGTTGATTGATTTGAAACAAAAATTATCGGAAGAGGAACGTAAGGGAATGGATGAGCTCAATGAGCTTCTATGCCAGAAGAGGCCTTTGGACAGGAAGGTAAATTAATCGGCATAAGGCCGGAAGGAGGTGAGAGAAATGGCAGACGGAAGTTTGGTATTTGACACCAGGATAGATACCAGAGAATTTATCAAGGGAAGCATCACATTAAGAAGCCAGGCAGGCAAGATAGTGGATGCTGTAAAGAAAGCCGGAAAAGAGGTTCAGAAAGCGTTAGAGCCGGATACAAACGGTATTCAGTCCGGTGCGAAGAGAATGCAGGACAGCCTGCAGCAGGTACAGGAACAGGCAAGGCAGACCGGACAGGCAACGGAACAAGAGTTTCACAGGGTGGAAACAAAGGCGAAAACGAGTGCTCAGGCAGCCGAAACAGCCGGAGAGAAGCTACAGGAAGCATTGAATGTAGACAGCGCATCCGCGTCCGGAGCGGCGCAGGAAGTAAAAGAGCAGCTGGAATCCGTAGGCACGAAGGCAGATGAGACAAAAGCCAGAATAGAGCAAATTCTGAATGACGGAGAACGTTCTGCTAAGAGTAAGGCAGCTGCGATTGCAGCGATTTATAAAAAGCAGGGGCTGAATCAGAGCGATGCATTTAAAAAGGCATGGGAACATATCGAACGGAGCTCGAAACAGTCCAATGAATCTATCCGGAAGGATACGGAAAAGACCGCAAAGCAGATGAAAAAGCAGATGAACAGCGCTGCTGATTCGGTGGGAAAGTGCTTTTCCGGTATGTCCGGTCAGATTTCCCATGTGTTCAAGCGGTTAGGCGGCATGCTGGCAGGGACTCTGGCAGCCGGGAAGCTCGTCAGCCTTGGAAAAGAAGCCATTACGTATGCATCCGATTTGCAGGAAGTCCAAAATGTAGTTGATACCGCTTTTGGGAATATGGCCGATAAGATGGAGCAGTTTTCCGATACCAGTATTGAAATGTATGGTATTTCGAAGCTGACCGCGAAAGAGATGGGAAGCACCTATATGGCAATGGCGAAAGGAATCGGCCTTGCCTCAGAAGAAGCATCCGATATGGCGCTGAACACAACGGCAAGAACAGCGGACATTATGTCGTTCTACAATAAATCGGCATCGGAAGCCCAGACGATGATGAAGAGCATCTATACCGGTGAAACGGAATCGCTGAAAGCTATCGGCGTAGTCATGACAGAAGCCAATCTTCAGAACTTCGCATATACGAAAGGGATCCAGAAAAAGATTTCCGCAATGACAGAGCAAGAAAAGGTTATGCTTCGTTATGAATATGTCATGAATCAGACCGCTCTTGCGGAAGGCGATTTCTCAAAAACATCCGGTTCCTGGGCAAACCAGACGAGGATACTATCCGAGCAATTCAAAGAGCTTCTTGGAATCGTAGGAAGCGGATTGATGCAGGTACTGCTTCCCGGCATCAAACTGCTGAACGCCGCGCTTGCAAGGTTGATTCAATTTGCCGCTGCCGCAGGGGAAACTCTCTCAAAACTGTTCGGTGTGGATGCGGGAACATCAAGTGCCGCCGCAGTTGCAGAGGATGCGGATGCTGCAGCCGGAGCCCTGGAAGACATGACCGATGCACAAACAGAAGCGGCAAGGGCGACAACCGGGATTGATGAACTGAATATCATTAGCGATGACTCTGATAATGCTTCATCCGGAAGCGGGAATACCTCGACAGGAAGCGGCATGTCAGGGATTGCAAATGAAATCCGGGAAGAAGAAGCGGCAATCGATAAGGTAAACAGTAAAATCCAGGCGTTGATTGACAAGGGAAAAGAATTAGCCGGTGTCTTCAGCACTGGATTCTGGGATGGATTCGGAGATGTCAGCGTTCTAAGTTCGGTTCAGCAGTCCATCGACAGAATAAAAGGATCCGTATCTGATATATTCTCCAGTGAAGAGACAGCCGTTTCTGTAGATACATTCGTGCAGAAAACGCTTAGCAGCTTAGGAACTATATCAGGTTCGGCACTGTCAATCGGAGTGAGTCTTGCAGACAATCTGCTTGGAGGCATCGGTTTATATACAGAACAGAACTCGGGAGGCATCAAGGACCATATAGCCGGATTATTTGACCTGTCCGGGCGCGCCTCGGAGATATCTGCCAAGTTCTCCAGTACCGCTTCGGAAATATTCAGTTCATTGCGTTCCGAACCCGCCAAACAGGTGACAGCGGATATAATCGCATTGTTCTCGGAAGGATTCTTCGGAGTAACTGAATTAACCGGTAAATTTACTCTTGATGTGGCAGATACACTGATTTCGCCGTTCGAAGATAACAAAGAAGAAATCCGTAAAACATTGGAAGATACCTACGCGGCAGTAGAACCGATTATAAAAAGTCTGGATGAGCTTGTTGAGGATTCGTTTACGAATATCCAGGAAACCTATGACGAATCCGTTGCTCCGACTTTTAAATCATTAAAGGAAGGATTCTCTGAAATTGTGGAAGAAACTACGGAAGGATATAACGAACATATCCTTCCGGTCATTAATGATTTCGGAGAAAAATTCAAGGAATTCAAGGATGAGCATCTACAGCCTTTGATTGATAAGTTCTTAGATTTTGCGGCCAAAGTATCGGAAGCGGTTGATGCGATTTGGGGCGTTCTTGAGCCTCTTATCATTTGGTTTATTGAAAAGGTATTTCCGGTGATCGCGCAAGGATTATCTGATTCCGGAGATGATTTCTTTGAATTTTGGGGAATGGTTAGTGATGTGGTTGGATTTATCTTTGATGCTCTCGGCGGGTTAGTGCAATTTATATCCGGTGTATTAACCGGTGACTGGGAAGGAGCATGGGAAGGAATCAAAGAGATCTTTGAAGGAGTATGGAACGGTATCAAGGCAATTTTTGATTTTATCATGGATAAAATCGTGGACCACATGAAATCGAAGCTTGAGGAGATGGGCTTTGATTGGGATGAAACCTGGGAAACAATCAAAAGCGTAATCAATAGTATCCTCGGCGGAATCGAAGGAATGGCAAACGGCGCTGTCCGCGGAATAAATCGTATCATTGACGCCATTAACGGGTTGTCCTTCGACATCCCGGACTGGGTTCCCGGATTTGGTGGTAAGACCTTCGGATTCAATATCAAGACATTGGGTGAAGTCAGCATCCCGCGTCTTGCGCAGGGAGGATTCGTACCGGCGAACACGCCGAGGCTTGCCATGATTGGCGATAACCGTACCCAGGGAGAGATTGTATCACCGGAGGACAGGCTGCAGGAAATGGCCATGCAGGCCGCCGCGATGGCAAGCCAGAATAATCTGACCGGACAGTATCTGCAGATTATGATTGAGCTGCTGCGGCAGATTATCGAACTGATAGAGAATTTTGACCTTGTGGTCAATATCGACATCCGGGAGCTCAGGAAGAAGTTGAAGGATCTGGAGCTTCGGACCGGTTACGGGTTTACCTGATGAAAGGAGGCGGGAATTATGGCAGGGATGATATACATCAACGGGAAAGAGTTCCCGGCTCCCGACCGCGGGCTCGGCTTTACTGTTTCTACCAATGTCAGCGACGGACGGAACGCGTTAGGGGAATTCGTCGGGCAGCGCGTCGGCCGCGACCAGTACAAAATTGACGGGATGCAATGGACGTTCCTTGATGCCGCTACTTGGGCAGCGATTCTGCAGGAATTCTCCCAGTTCGTTGTCGTTGTGAAATTCCCTGACATGGTGCGGAATGACTGGATTACGCTGCGGATGTATCCGGGAAACCGGACCGCGGTTCCGTGGGAGATTGACCCGAATACGATGCTTCCGACCGTATACGCGGACTGTAAGGTCAACATCATCGACTGCGGGGAGGTGGATTGATGCAGGCAGCAAGCGAAGCGTATAAGGCTGTCATGAAGGAAAAATGTCGGAATGTCTGTTCCTATGTCCGCGTTACGCTTGGCGTGGTCAATCAGGAGGCACAGTCCGGCGCCTGCGTATCAAGTCCAGAGGCGTATACCTATTTTTCCAATGTGAAAAAGCCGTTTGACAATTACAGCGTAACCGAACGATATGCGCTGTGCGAGGAAGATTTCTGCCCGGTGGACGGAAGCTGTTATTTCCTTCCGCGGGAAGGGGACCCCATTGTCCTGAATCAAGGTCTTATCACGGAAGCGATTCTCGGAACGATTGAGATCCGGTTTCCCTACGCGATGGACCTGAAAGGCCTGACAATTGAGTTCGGGAACACCTATCCGGTGGACTTTTCCATCCTTTCCGATGTAGATTCAGTGGAGGTAATCGGAAATACTTCCGGCCATTATGTAACGGAGCTGATATTTCACAGTGCGACATTTTTGCGCATTGTACCGGCATCCATGAGCAACGGGAACGGCAGGCTGCATATCGAACAGATTACCATGGGAATCGGCCTGTATTTTGACGGGAAGCGCCTTCTTGCAACTTCGAAGCGTGAGCATGTCAGCCCGATATCCGAAGAAATACCGACATTGGATTACACCGCATCCATGACCAATCAGGACCGTATGTTCGACGTGGAAAACGAGAACTCAGTCCTTCATTTTTTGCAAATCGGGCAAAGCGTGGAAGTGGAATACGGTCAGGAGCTTCCGGACGGAAGCGTGGAATGGATACCAGGGCTTTTCCTGCTGCTGCGGGAATGGTCAGCGGATGACGATGAAATGAGCATATCCGCTTCTGACCGGTTTGAGGACCTGAATGAGACATACTACCGCGGGGCCTATCATCCGGATGGCGTCAGCCTGTTTGAGCTTGCTGTGGAAGTGCTGACGGACGCGGGGCTCGACGACCGGGAATACTGGTTAGATCCCTGCCTTAAGAGCGTTATCGTACACAATCCGATTCCGGTCACGACCCACAAGGAAGCGATTCAGATGATAGCGAACGCGGGACGCTGCGCGCTGATGCAGGACCGGAACGGACGGATCCGGCTGAAATCCTCGTTCCATCCGGTCATGACAGCGTCCTCGGATAATGCGGCTTATTTCTCCGATACATCCGGCATCCTGGAAGAATCCGAAAAAGACAGCTATGCGCTTGCCGGTAGGAATTTGACGGATGTTATATCCAATCAGTATTTCCTTCCGCGGGAAGGAAGCGCGGAATACCGGAATGTGGGATATGTCAGTAAGTACGCTGCCGGCTCCGACGGAACCTTCCCGCAGAATCCTACAGTCGAAATCCATTCGGAAGCCGCTGTGAAATGCTTCGGCCTGACGCTGAAATTCGGCAAGGTTCCGCCGAAGGAAATGCAAATCCATACTTACCTGGATGGCACCTTCATGGAATCATTCCCGGTATCCGGTTTAACGGAAACGACGGAAATCAATCACGAGTTCCCGGAGTTTGACCGGATGGTATTGGAGTTTCTGACGCATGAAGCAGGACAGGAAAGCAGCCTTGTATTTTACATCGATGAGGAAGGCAGCTATCTTACCGATGAAAACGGATATTTCCTGGTAGAAGGCAATTCGGACGAATCCGCCGGCGGAGGGCTCCGGGTCATCCTGCATCAAGTCCGGTTCGGCCAGAGTACGGATTATCGGCTGGAATACGGCGTGGAGCTGACGAAAACGCCCAAGGGGACGCAGCTTGCGAAAACGAAGACGCTGCAGATCGTTCGGACCATTTACACAGAGGGGACGGAGCGAAAAGAAATCGCAAAGGAAACAGTTTCCGGTGACGGGTCCTATCTTCTGCGGTGGAGTAATCCGGCATCCGGGATTCAGTGTACCATTACAGACGCGCAGGATGGCCAGACAGCGGTTATCGCGGAACAGGGCAGTTATTACGCGATAGTTTTAGTTTCCGGCATTTCCGGCTCTGCTGAGATTGCCATAACCGGTCAGGAGTATACGATAACGGAGGGAATCCGTACCAAGGAGCTAAGCCCGTCCGGGACCGTCCGGAGCTGGAAGAATCCGCTGATATCGGAGGATTCCCACGCCGCGCGGCTTGCGGACTGGATCGGCGATTACCTTTCATCTGACCGGGAATATGATATCTCCTACCGCGGGGAACCGCGAATCGATGGGAATGACAGTGTTTATCTGGAGAATAAATACATCCCGGATATGATGGTGCGAGTCGAGGACCATACATTAAATACCAGCCGGGGAGCGTTAAGCGGCAGCGTCAAGGCAAGGAGAGTGATATAAGTGGATAGCATAAAGACGCGGGTAATTACAAGCGTAAGCCAGACAGAGGACATGGAATCTGACTTGCTCACAGATTCGAACGGAAGCCTGAGGAAAATTCCGATTGAGCTTCTGACAGAAAAAATCAGGAAGGGATTATTGAATCAGATTTTGGATCCGGACCATTATCCGATTACGCCTGCATCCGATAATAGCAAAACTGTTACGATTGATTTAGAAGAAGGAAATATCACAAACACTGGAGAGCTGACAGAAGAAGCGGGTATTTATCGAACACCGGATTATATTGAAATCTTGGATGGAATGTCATTTTCCAATTCCGGGAACCAAATAATGAAGTTTTATATATATGATGAGAATAAAAACTTTATTAGCGGTTGGAATGATGGATATTCGTATGCCTGGCGTAATCCGGGAACCCTTGATTTCTTTCCGCCTGGCGCGAAATACTTTAAATGTCTTCTGTCATCCGATGAACCGCAGACTATGACAATCGCTATCGGAACCGTGGAAGAGCAAATAAAAGCAGAGCATAAGAGGGTATACCTTGCGGATCATGGATATGTAGTTTATGGAGATATCATTGATGATGCTGCCATGCACAAGCTTGTAATTGAAGCGCTTGGTTTAGATGATAACGAATATAATATCACAGAAATCAAGGCTCCCGTGGCAAATCCGCATGAGGCTACGCTGGCATTAATGAATGTGGGGAACGGATGCGTTCAGTTCGTTGATTTTTCGTCCATGACCTATGATGCAGACAATCCTACTGTGGAAATTGTATGCCAGACCCGAGGGCAAAGACCGCTTCCCTATTTTTGTATCGCATTTAATAACGGAAACGGGCAAGGGCGGGTAAGAAAACTGCGTGTTGACCCGGACTGTATCCCCGTCCGCCTGACAAGTGAGGGGATTGAGGTCCGCAGGAATAATACATTCAGTAATACAGGTTCGGAAGAGGAATATGTTATAGTCAATCTTGCAGAATTGAAAGATGCTGTAGATGCTTTATCAAACGGAGGAACTGTATACCCATCCTATATCATTGATGAATCTGCGCGCGTCAGTAACGAGGTTCTTCACAATCGCAGCGCAAACAGTTTTGTATTTGCTGCGCTATCTGATATTCATCTGGAATGCTATGAATATACCAGGACAGGAGCAAGTCATACAGCGGCTGCGCTGAATGAAATTAAAAAACGGGTTCCGTTGGACATGATTACACTTCTTGGGGATTATGTGGATGGAGACAGTACAGATGATACAGACCAGTGTAATACGGAACTGCTTGAGATTCGTCAGATGTTCTATGATACGGTGAGAGATGTCCCCAGTATTTGGGCGGTTGGAAATCATGATAATGCGCACTATTACACGCGGGATGACCCGAGTGACCGGACGAACGGTAATTTGATGTATTCTTATCTTGGTTCAAATAACCGTGATACTGTGATTGACCCTGAGAACAGGCAACGAATTTATGGATATCGGGATTTTGAGCAGCAGAAGATTCGGGTGATTTACCTGAATACATCGGATGTATCGGATAATACGACATCATCCAGTACTTATATCTCGAATCAGCAGCTTACCTGGCTCCAGAATACAGCACTTGATTTTTCTTCAAAATCAGATGTGAATAATTGGGGGATTCTGTTTCTGACCCATTATCCCATTGATTGGAACAGCGCAACACAAAGCCTTTTGACGATTATTAATGATTATATTTCCGGGGATGGAACTGAAGGAGCAAAGCGTGCTGAAGTAATCGCAGCATTTCACGGACATACCCATAATTACCTCGTCAATACGATTGGAGTAAGCGGATTTCCGAGCATTGCAATTCCACAGGTATGTTTTGGGAGGAATAATGAATATGCGACCGACCCGGACAAACCGGAATTCGGGGAATTTGAAGAGGATGGAGTAACACCGATATATTACGCAAAGACAGAGAACAGCGCACAGGATACCAGCTTCAACATCATTACGATTGACCGTATCCTGAAGAAAATCTATTGTACGAATTATGGTGCAGGAATCAATCGGGAAATCCAGTACGCAGAATATACTCCTCCTGTTACCGTAACGATAACGACTGCGGGCGAATGGGTGGTAGGTTCTATCAGTACAACGAATGGCGTATTTGATGACGGAGCCAACACATCAAGAGTCTCTATGGTAACACCGAAGCCGGTTCCGGCGAATACAGTTATTACAGTGTCAGCTTCCGGAATTGCAGACGGAAAGTCTATCTATGTTTTAGAATATGACTCTGATGATAACTATGTTGGCAATTTCTATTTTTATAACGGTGACAGCGCGACCACATCAGCTACTACGGCATATATCCGACTGCGGTCAACACCGGCTTCCGATGCATCTGCGGTTGATGTGACCATCAGCTATATTTCCGAATCAGCATAATATCAGGAGGTGAATCAATGTAATGTGGCAGATGCCGAAGACAGACTGGGCACCTAACGTTGATTATTTCAATGTGGAGGACTATAACCGCATCAAAGGGAATCTTGACTATCTGTATGAGCTTGCATTATCCATGTATCCGGGCCTTCACTGGGAAGACATGGGAGCAGATAAAACCTATACGGACTATGGATTCTATGCCGATGAGATTAACCGGTTCGAATCGAACATCGAACATATCTGCGCGGATACCTATCCGTTCCCGGTAGGAGATATGAGAACCTATGAAGCGAACCAGCCGTTCATCGACTGGAAAGAACTGAACCGGATTGAGAGTGCCTGCCTGATGCTGTATGAGTATCTCAGCGGTCAGAACGCAGGCAGAGCACGACTTTCCCTTGTACCAGGAAGGAGGCGATTTCCGAAATGCTAAGGACAGATTACAAGGATGATATCTTTTCATCCGCCCGGAAATACAAAATGATTGACAACGGGGACGGAACGATTTCACTGCAGGATGTGACGGAATATACCCAGGAAGGGGATGTGTTCGGGGCTGCGGAGCTGAACGGAATCGGGGCTGAAGTGAATAACAAAGCGGGAAAAGATCATACCCATAATTATTCGGATTTGAATAACATCCCCTCTTCTTTTCCACCGGATAGCCATACCCATCCGGCAACGGAGATATCAGGCGGAACGCTTTCAAAATCCGTAGTTGCGGATACCGGAACGGATCTGACGGTTTCCAGGCTGCGCAATATTCAGTTTGGCACGGAGGTTCCGGAGTCTATCCCGGAAGGGTCATTATTCTTCCTGTACGAAGAGTGAGGCGGGACTATGGCAAAAGAAGGTTTTTTCGGAATCGACAGTAATAAGAGGAACTGGAAGAAATGCTATTCAAAAATCGGCGGAACCATCCGGGAGCTGAAGGAAGCATGGGCGAATATCGGCGGAAATATGGTGCTGGTATGGAGAAGTACCGTACCAGCCGGAGAGGTAGTCTTTACAGCAAGTGATGTCTGGACGGTTCCGGACGGAGTATCGGTTATCGATATCTTTTGCGTCGGCGGCGGAGGCGGAAACGGCGGTAATTACTATATGTCAACTTATCAGAGCGGAGCAACGGCTTATAAAAGTGTTGACCGCAGCGGAGCATACGGTGGAGCAGGATATACCACAGTACAGATAGGAGCTTCTGTTTCTCCGGGTGATGAGCTTGCAATCGTAGTAGGCACAGGAGGAAGTCCTGGCAATGATTTATATAGTACATCGGATTCAATGAGTGGAAGTACACCTACACAAGGTTCTTCCGGTTCGGAGTCAAGTGTCACAGGAAACGGTATCAGCGTGAAAGCTCCCGGAGGAACCGGAGGATTGCCAGGGTCAACTTCCTATTATTATCGAAACGGAGCTGATGGTGGATCCGGTTCCGGATGTTCCGGCTCATCGGAATTTGAACAATATGAAAACGGAGGTTATTATAATCCTCCATCCTATTATCGAGGCAATGGCGGAACGGACGGCGGAAACGGAAAACAGGCAAGTATGACCAACGCAGGCGGAACGACATCTTATTATGGTACACCGGGAAAAGGGCAGGGAAGCACGACAAGGGCATTCGGAGAAAGCACAGGAACTCTGTACAGTACGGCAGAGCGCAGCGATGACGCGCCTAACACCGGCAACTCCGGTAGTTCCGGCATTGTGATTATCCGGTGGGCAGAACAGTAAATACGAGGTGAAAAAACATGTGGTGTAATCAGATTTTCAGTTTGATTCAAAGGAATGAATATGAATCCGGAGAGGATCGGATCGTAGAATATCGGGTTGTGAATAACATCGTTTGCGATGATTATGAGCGCGCGAGCCGGTTCGCTCGATTATCCTATGGTTCGGACGCGATTGCGGTTGATACCACGCGCATCCCGGTTCATATCGGAGATACCTATGACAATGGTAAATTCTATCGGAATGGAGAAGAAGTGATTCCGAATCCGACACAGGAGGAGCAGATTAAGGAATTGACCAGGAAGTTGGAAAACCAGGCAAAGACCAGCGACGAACAGGCAGCTGCCATCGAAAGCATCCTGTTGGAGATTCTCCCCGCCATCATAGACAACATGACAGCGTAAGCTTCGGAAAGGAGTCAGGAATATGATATCATTTATTTCGGACAGCATTATCCGCGCAAAGGAATTAGGATTGGAAAGCGGACAGGCAAAGTACCGGGCCTATTTTATCAACCTCAGAATCTATGCGAAGTACAAGCAAGGCGTGGATGAGCTCCTCGCGCAGTCCGGGTGCGGGGATTGCATTGTAACAGAATAACAGGAACAGCGCGAGAGGGCATCCGTTTTCATCCGGGTGCCTTTTATTCGCCGCGGAAAGGAGAAATGTATGAAAGGAAGTATCTGCACGGCAATTGGGGCGGTCGGAGGGTTTATCGCCTATCTGTTCGGAGGATGGGACAGCGCGCTTATGACATTGATTATCTTTATGGCAATCGACTATATCAGCGGTTTGATGGTAGCCGGCATCTTCAAGCGTTCCCCGAAGAGCTCAACGGGCGCTCTGGAATCCCGAGCCGGATGGAAAGGCTTGTGTCGGAAGGGCGTTACGCTCTTGATTGTATTGGTGGCGGCGCGGTTGGATATTGCGATAGGGACCGAATTTATCCGGGATGCCGTGGTTATCGCTTTTATCGCCAATGAAACGATATCCATTATCGAAAACGCGGGCTTGATGGGGATTCCAATCCCATCAGCGATTATCAAAGCGGTTGATGTTTTGCAAAGCAAAAGCAAGCAGGAGGGAGATCCGGATGGGAAAGACAGTGAATGATTTCTGCGAGTATCTGAACAGCCGCGTGGGATCTCTCTATGTGCTTGGGATGCAGGGCCATAGTGTAAAGGGATTTGCCAGGGCTGCCATTACGGAATATGAAAAACGGTACAGTTCACAGCCGGAGCGAAGCATAGAGCGGGACTTCGCGCAGCTTGATAAAAAACTCCCGGAGGATATCTTCTTTTACGATTGTTCCGGCCTCGGCGTTGCCTGGCTGATAGAATCCGGCCTCATCAAACAGGATTATACAGCCAACAGTATGTATACGCAGCTCTGTACGAAAATCAACCGGGCAGCGCTGAAAAAGGGCGACTGGGTATTTGTCCGGAATCCGAATACCGGAAACATTACCCATATCGGATATGTCGTGGATCATGACTTATATGTCGTAGAAGCCAAGGGGCGGGATGACGGGGTTGTAAAACGGCCGCTGTCCGCGGGAGGTTGGAACGTGTACGGGCGACCGGATAAAATATTCCCGGAATTGAACCAGAGCGTTACAATCAGCCGGGTCCTTCGGCTTACATCGCCATACATGCGCGGGGATGATGTCCGCGCGCTGCAGGAATCTGTCAGAGGGATTGGAATAACCGTGGATGTGGACGGAATCTTCGGACCCGGCACGGAATCCGCGGTACGTATCGCGCAGGAGCAGCTCTTCCCTAACAATCCATCCGAATGGGATGGACAGGCGGGGAAAAAGACAGCGGAGGCGCTTGGGCTTACCTGGGCTGTGTGAGATGTGATATCGTAAATCATTCTTTATGAAAAAAATGTGTATAGATGTGTATTTCTGTATTGACAAATACACATTTAATGTGTATAATATAATTGTAAGGAGGACATATAATGAAACGAAAAGACTTAATTAAAAAGCTTGAAGAAGCTGGTTTTCGTTTCAAGGAACATGGTGGGAATCATGATACTTATAAAAGAGGAACTGATACCGAACAGGTTCCAAGGCATACAGAAATAAACGAAATCACAGCAAAGAAGATATTGAAAAAATGGGGATTGAAATAGAATCCCCATCATCTTCTTGCAATCTTAAAGGAGGTTTGCGATGAAACAGGCATATCCGACATTTATTGCGCAAAGCGGAGAAGATTATTTGGTATATGTTCCGGACATGGAAATATATACTGAAGGAAAGAGCTTAACAGATGCAATTGATATGGCGCGGGATGCGATTGGACTGAAAGGAATCGATATGGAGGATGATGGAAAGGACTTGCCTCAGGCATCCGGCTATTCCGAAGTAATCCAAAAAGCAAAAGCTGATGCGGAAGACTTTGATTTTACGGATGGGATCTTAACGATGGTAGATGTAGATTTCACCGCGTACAGAAAAAGAATGAACAATAAAATGGTTCGGAGAAATGTAACCCTTCCCAATTGGATGAATATCGAAGCAGAACGGCTGCATCTGAATGTATCAAAAATTCTTCAGGAGGCCCTTGCTGAAAAGGTCTCACAATTTCACGAATAATACATGATCCACTCCATATCAGGGCTTTTGGAATATTTCCGGAGGCCCGTTTTTTTGTCATAGTAAAATTGGAAGAAACCATTGCAAAGTCTTTGAACTCTGATATAATAAAACAGTAGGCTTTACCCGGATGATTGTTTGAGGTGGTAAATTTCGTTGCAACCACGCACCCTATGGGTCAAAAGAGATGCAGGAGCGGCGACGCCTGCCAGGCAATTATCCGGATTAGCATAAAATTAACCATCCGTCATATGACCGATGGCTTTTTTTATCTATGTCATTATGCTAATCATCAGGAAGAATTATCAAGTGCTATAGCATTTGCTATAAGCAATCTAAACCCTTTCTTTACGCTACACGCGTATCGACATCCCACTGAATACAATGATACCCGGCCTCCAGGACTGCCGATACGAGCGTATTATTATAATCTCCGTAAGGCGGTCGGAACAATATCATATCTTTTCCCGTTAATTCTTTCACCTTTTCATGCGGCTTCATAATTTCTTCCAGACATTCTTCCTTAGACAGCTGCGACATCTGTTTATGATTCTCGCTATGATTGCCCAGATCGTGTCCGGCTGCGGCAATGGCTTTAACATCCTCCGGATATTTTTCAATCCAGCCGCCGGTCATAAAGAAGGTAACCCGAACATTGTATTTCGCTAAAATATCAAGAATCTCCTGAGTATCTTCATTCCCCCAGGCAGCGTCAAAGCTGAGAGCGACTTTCTTTTCTTCGGTATTCACACAATAGATCGGAAGCTCTTTTTGATTGCTCCCGGACACCGCGACAGCTGCCTGAGGTGCGAAATGATAGGCACCAAAACCGGCTATCACAGCGGTTAGTGCAAGAATGCCGGCCTTCACAAAACCGGATTGCTTTTTCTTTTCGGTTTCGTCCAGATTCAAGAACGGATCAGGGGTAAGCTCCGAATTCGGCGTTCGGTTTCGTCTCCACGGTAATTTCATAATAAGGATACCTCATCCAGAGATGTTATTATTAATATATTAAGCAGGAGCCGTAAATATTTATATTTTCTGATGAAGAAGAATTACACGTAACAATAAATAAGATTCTGATAAAAAGAACAAGAATATTATTTTCAAAAAATTAGATTCTATAAGAATCTGCTTGACAAATATTTTATAAATGTTATAATAAGGACAGAATTCGACAACGACAAAAAGAAGAATAAGGAGGAATCATACTATGGATGAACAAATGAGCTTTACCAATGCTTCCATCCCGATTGCGTCCGTACTGAACAGTCTGAATACGGTCAATTTTGGAGGGCTGGATCTGCAGCCGTCCTATCAGAGAGGATATGTCTGGAAGGATGACTTTAAGGACAAGTTGATATACAGCATTGTAAAGCAGTACCCTTCCGGCAACATCAGTATCCGGGTATTGAATAAGCCGAACGCAAAGGGAGCGAAATCGGAGGTTGTGGACGGGCAGCAGAGACTGACTACAATCAAAGGATTTGTGGATAATAAGTATGTGATTAAGAGCGAATGGTCGAGAAAGATTATTATTCTGATCAAGGAATATTTTGAAAGAGCCGGGGTACAGGATGATATGGTTGACAGGCTGGTGAAGAGGATGAGCAACAAAGGGAACGTGACACTAAAATACAGCGATTTGCCCGATGTCATCAAAGGAAATATCAGCTCGTACAACATTCCGATGACATATATCGCGAATGCATCGGATGTACAGATTCGGGAATATTTCCGGTTTTTGCAGAATCAGGAGCGTCTGAGGGCGGGAGAGATTATCAATTTGATGCCGGCGACGAATCTGGAAGAATTCATGGATAAGATTCTGGATAAGGACGTCTTTCTGAAGGTGATTGGCTTCACAGACGGAAGAGGAGAATTCGATAAGATATTCTACAGCATGGTCGGTCTGTTCGATGAAAAGCTCACCTTTGGAACGACAGATAAGCTGATTCAGGGGTATGCCGGGAAAGCAGACAAGCCGTCGGTTGGTCTGAAGAGAATCAAAGCGATGCTTTATCAGGTGAATAAGATAAGCGAGGTTTCCGAGGCAATTATCCGAAGCTCCAGAAAGCGCTATCTGAAATATCTGCTGCTGCTTTCCGGGCTGGAATACGTTGATTTCGGCAGGGCAACGATTGATAAGCTAAGAACCTTAAAGGAGATTGATGATAAGCTGTCGGTATTCTTTTCCGCAAAGGCAAATGTAATCGAGAATGAATTCGCAGGCTACAGCGGAGAGGTGATTGAGGAATTCCGATATATCGCGCTGTTAACAAAGGGCGGGCATTCGCTGGCGCGAGTAGAGAACAGGATGCAGATACTCGCTTATTATGTGAATAATCCGAGGGAGAAAAGGAAGCCATCGGGGGTTAAGTTGATAGAGGAGTAGAGTGGAATGATGACAGAAGTAGTGGCAGCCCTGATATGGGACAAGGATAGATTTTTGATATGCCAGAGGCCGGCGCATAAGGCCAGAGGTCTGCTGTGGGAGTTCGTTGGCGGCAAGGTGGAACCAGGCGAGACAAGGGAACAGGCGCTGATTCGGGAGTGCAGAGAAGAGCTTGCGGTTACGGTACGGGTTGGTGACGTATTCATGGAGGTGGTTCATGAGTATCCGGATATGACGGTGCATCTGACCCTGTTCCACGCGGCGATTGTGCAAGGAGCTCCGCAGCGCTTAGAGCATCAGGATATCCGGTGGATTACTTCGGAGCAGATTCCGCAGTATGAATTTTGTCCGGCTGATGTGGAGATATTGGAGCGGCTTGGGCGGTATAAGCATATGATAAAAATATTATTTATCTGCCATGGCAACATTTGCCGCTCCCCCATGGGCGAGTTCATTCTGAAAGATATGGTATCACGCCGCCCGGACGCGGCCCGTTTCCGCATCGCCTCCTGTGCCACGAGCACGGAAGAGATCGGGAATCCCGTTCATCCGGGAACGCGCAGAAAATTAGCGGAGCACGGAATCAGCTGTGCGGGCAAATACGCAGTTCAGTTGACCCAGTCAGACTACGACGAGTATGATTACCTGCTCGCAATGGATACCTGGAATCTTCGCAATATTCTCCGAATCATCGGAAAAGACGAGCAGAAAAAGGTATACCGCCTGCTGGATTTTTCGAAACATCCGAGAGATATCGCGGATCCCTGGTATACTGGGAATTTTGACATTACTTACGATGACATCGCAGAAGGCTGCCAGGCGTTTTTGGAATTCATAGATGCGAAAAAAAGATGAGAATAGTGTAAAAAAGTGCCCCGATGCGCACTTTTTTATACGCAGATCCGGACTTTGACACAAATCTGCGTGTATGTGAAGAAGGTGCTGCGCACATTTGCGCTGCCTTCGCGCAGGGGCGCTCCGGCATGTTGGATAGAATTTTTCAACGAAAAAGGAGTCATTCTCAGCCGGGACCGAAATCCTTACGATTTCAGCGCCGGCCGAGAATGACTCCTTATGGCTTGTCCTTATTTGGAAGGGAATTCCTCTACAACCGGGGAATCCAGTGCGACGATGATGATATAAGCGGGATCGCCTGAGACTTTGAAGGGATGAACGGCGATAGAGCTTTCATCCGAGGCGGTCCAGGTAACCTGGGAAGTACCATTCTCTAATGCTTCAAAATCGAGAGCGGACTTGTCCTCCCTGTTCGGAATTAGATCTTCCAGCTGATCCGCGAGGGAATCCAGACAGTCAAGATACTCTGCTTCACTGTTGGTCGAGATGAAATACTCCATCCTATATAATCTCTCACCTGCGAAGCTCATGACCTGTTCCACAGTGATTCCGGTATTCTCCAGATCCTTCAGAACCGGATTGACGGTAAGCCGCCCGGTTCCGGACTCCTCGTTGGTCTCATAGGAGGAAGCGTCTGCGTTATAAGCCTTCATAACCTTCTCCTCCGACTTGAACCAGCCGACATTCCGTAATACAATTCCGTCATTCTTTATCACAACTGTATCTTCAATCAGTTCATCGAACTGATCTGTCTGTCTTGCGCATCCCGATAACAGCAGGACAAGTACTGCACCGACTAATAATCCTCTCTTTTTCATAAGAGCCTCCTTTAAATCCAAGATGTCCTTCTTATTAGTATACTAAAAAGGCGGAGAAAATGCAACTAAATTGAATCAAAAAATAAATGTTCTTGGATTTTGAGGAAAGCTGCGTTATAATAAGAGTCGCAAAGAGCTGCCGAGCCTAAGGCTGGAATAGGCGGAGCAAAAGTGGGATGAACTTATGGCACAGGAGTGGTAGGAAAAGCCGGAATCAGTCATAGGAAGGAAGCGGAAAAGATGTCGCAGGAAGAGAATCTGAAAGAATATAGCGCAGCCGATGGAAGCTGTTCGTTTACTTATCGGGAGGAAGAACAGGGAATTACCGTAATACAATGCACCTCCTGCGGGGAAAAAGCGGTAATTCCTGGAAGAATTGAGGAAAAACCGGTTATTCGAATCGGGGAGTATGCGTTCAGTGAACAGAAAGCGCTGCGGGAAGCTTGGCTTCCGTTCTCTGTGACGAGGATCGACAGGCACGCATTTTATAACTGCAGGAGGCTTGCGAGCGTGAGTCTGTCCGCGGAAGCGGTGGAGATCTGGGATGGAGCGTTTAAGAACTGCGAACAGCTTCATACGGTAGTATTTCTTGCCGTCTGCGGCGGAAATGTGTGTATGAAGAATATTTTGTATGATCTGGAACAGGATATTGTATGTGAGATTCTTGTGTTTGGAGAGGCGGACGGCGCGATGCGGCAGGAAGAGCCGAAGGAGCGGATTCGGCTGCTGTTTCCGAAGAACACGTATGAGTATATATCGAATTACGCGGCCAGAATCTTTCATGAGGTCGCGTATGGCTCAGGATATTATTACAGGCAGTGCGCATATGAGAAACGAATGGATTACGCGCGCTACGACGGACTGTTTGATTACGCATCGAGAGAGGAACGGCCGGAGCTTGTACCGTGGCTGGCATTTTATCGACTGCGGTATCCGCATGAACTGGGAGAAAAGGCGCGACGGATTTATGTGGACTGGATGAGAAAGCATATCGGAGAATTTGTGAGGCTGTTAATCGAGGCGGATGATTATGAAGACACCCGGTATCTGGCAGAATGTGACTGGGTGGAGGAGACGGATTTTCAGAATATGATAGAGGCGGCGGGAAAGACCGGGAACGCGGAGTATATCAGCCTGTTCCTGGCGCAGAAAAAGAAGCGGTTCGGAATTGGCAAGAAGACGTTTGAACTATAGATGAACCGGGATGGGGAGACGAGAAAGGGAGGGAACCGAATGGAGGAGCATAGAAGAGAGCAGGAGGGGTCCGCGCATAAGCTTGCGCTGATCCGTATCGGGAACCGAATCTGGGAGGCGGCGGGGAGAGAATTGTACCTGTCCATGCGTTTTCTGGATCTTGCGTTCGGGCGGCTTTCCTTTGTAATGGATCTGTCAACCAGAACCTTTGGAACGGATGGGGTATCGTGCCGGTATAACCCGAGATACCTGATGGAGCTGTATGAGAACAGCCGGATTATGGTGAATCGCGGCTATCTGCATATGCTGCTGCATTGTATTCTGCGGCATATGTACCGGGAGAGCGAGGAGGAGAGGCAGGAGCTGTATGATCTGGCCTGCGATATTACGGTGGAGTCCATCATCGACAGCATGGATTATCGGGCGGTTGCTATGACGGTGAAGGACGAGAGAGAAGAACTGTACGAGGCACTTAAAAAAGAACGGAAGGTTCTGACTGCGGAAGGGGTCTATACATGGCTTAAGAAGCAAAATCTCTCTCTCAGTGAAGTTATTAGGCTTGAGCAGGAATTCCGGAAGGATGATCACGATTTCTTTTACCGGAGACGGGAGCAGGGCAGCGGGGAGACAGCTGCGGATAATCAGAATGCGGAGGGTCGAAGTGAGGAACATCAGAATATGGAACACCAGAATGCGGGAGGTTCCGATCGTGCGGGGCAGAATGATTCGGTCGCAGGAGCCCGCCGGAACCGGGAGAATCAGAAGAAAGACTGGGAGAAGGTGAGCCGGAAGCTTGCGGTCAGTCTGGAATCCTTCGGACGGGAAGCGGGAAAAGGCGCGGGAAGTCTGTCTGCGGTGCTTGCGGTCTCGAACCGGGAGGAATGCGGCTATCAGGAATTCTTGCGGAGATTTTCGGTGCTTCGGGAGGAGAATCGTCTGGATCCGGATTCGTTCGATTATGGTTATTATGCATACGGGCTTTCTCTTTATAAAAATATGCCGTTAATTGAGCCGCTTGAGCAGCGGGAAGTGAAGAAAATTGAGGAGTTTGCAATTGTAATTGATACGTCCGGTTCGTGTTCCGGCGAGCTGGTGCATCGGTTTTTAAAGGAGACGGTCACAGTGCTCGGGCAGCAGGAGAGCTTTTTTCGAAAACGGCGGGTACATGTGATTCAGTGCGACGCCGCGGTACAGTCGGATACGGTGATTGAAGAAGAGGAGGATATAGAGCGGTTTGCGGAGACGCTTACGATATCCGGATATGGCGGGACGGATTTTCGGCCTGCATTCACATATGTGAATAATCTGGTGGAGCGCGGGGAGTTTGTGAATCTGCGCGGGTTACTCTATTTTACGGACGGGTACGGGGTATATCCGGAGCGGCGCCCGATGTATGATACCGCTTTTGTATTTGTAGGAGAGGATTACGAGGAGCATCTGGTTCCCGGCTGGGCGGCAAGAATTGTACTTCCGCCGGAACAATGGGGAGAGAGTGAGCAGAGAGGAAGGATGACGGTTTGAATATCAGGAGAGCCAAAGAAGAAATTAAGCGCACGGTAAAAGCGTATTTAAAGAAGAATGCATTTGGAGAATATGAGATCACTTCGATTCGGCAGAGGCCGATTCTTTTGATGGGGCCGTCCGGTATCGGAAAGACTGCCGTCATAGAACAGGCGGCGAGAGAGTGCGGCGTCGGCCTGGTATCGTATACGATTACCCATCATACCAGGCAGAGTGCGGTAGGGCTTCCCTATATTAAAGAAAAGGTATTCGGCGGGGTCACGCATTCAGTCACGGAGTATACGATGAGCGAGATTATTGCGTCCGTATATGAGAAGATGGAGGAGACAGGACTTTCGGAAGGAATCCTGTTCATCGACGAGATCAATTGTGCGTCGGAGACGCTGGCTCCGGCGATGCTGCAGTTTTTGCAGTGCAAGCAGTTCGGCAATCAGGCGGTGCCGGAAGGATGGATTATTATTGCGGCGGGCAATCCGCCGGAGTACAACAAATCGGTGAAGGAATTCGACGTGGTAACGTTAGACAGAGTCCGCAAGATCGAGGTAGAAGAGGATTTGGCGGTCTGGAAGGAGTATGCATCGGCGCAGTCCGTCGCCGATTGTATTCTTTCGTATCTGGAGCTGCGGAAGGAGAATTTTTACAGCTTCCAGACGGATGCCTACGGCAAGCGGTTCGTTACGGCAAGGGGCTGGGAGGATCTGTCGGAGATGTTAAAGGTCTGCGGGGAGCTTGAGATTCCGGTAGATTATGAGCTAATCGTGCAGTATTTGCAGGATAAGCGAATCGCACAGGATTTTGCGGATTATTATGAGTTGTATCAGAAATACAGACAGACCTACCGGGTGGAAGAGATTCTCGCCGGAAGGAGGAGCGACGCGGCGGTGAACGCTCTTTCGGAAGCTCCCTTTGATGAGCGTCTGTCTGTGACCGGGCTGCTGCTTGGAGCACTGCATGGGGAGTTTGTCCGGTACGGTACGAAGGATACGCTGGTCTGCGGAATATATGAGGATGTAAAGAAGCTGAAGGAAGCGATCGCACAGGGAGAGGCGTTCGAGGAAGCCATGCGGGAACGAATTCAGGCAAGAGAGGACGAGCTCGCAATTGGAAAGAAACGGATGCATCTAAGCCGCGAGGACGAGCAGGGGCTGCAGACACTTCTTGCAGAGCTGAATGCGATGCGAAAGGAGGCAAAGTTATCCGGAGCGTCGGATTCGGAGGGCTGTTTTGCGGCGGTGAAGTGCTGCTTTGAAAAACTGACAAAGGAACGCGAGAGCATGATCGAGCAGACAGGAGAGAAGCTGTCGAGCGCATTTGCCTTTGTCCTGGAGGCATTCGGGAGAGGACAGGAGCTTGTCATCTTTCTGACCGGGCTTACAACGGATTCTTATGCTGCAAAATATCTTGCGGAAAACGGAAGTGAGGAGTATGATAGATATCATAAGGAACTATTGCTTCATGATACACAGGAAGAATTGAAACGGGAGATACGAAGTTTTAAGGAGGAAATGGAATGCAGCGGGAGATAAGAGACTGGAAGAGGGGAAGAAAGCGTTCGATCCTTCCGGCGGTTGTTGCGGTGCTGGCGGCCGCGCTGCTGGTGACGGTATGGTATGCGGAACGGCTATCCAGAGAAGCGGCTGTGAAGGAGGAGCTGTTAAAGCAGCTGGCAGGGGACTATATTGTGACGGAGCTGTTGTATGCCGCGGGAGAAGAAGCGCAGGCACAGCTTCCGATGGAGCTCGTGATCACGGAGCAGGGAGGCGTGACATTGGATGGGGAGGAGCTCTTTGCACAGTCCGCTCCAACGGCCGAGAGCATCGGAAGGAAAGGGCGGAAGGAATTCCGGGAGAGCTTTGCAGGCCGGAATCCCGAGCTGAAGCTTGCGGGCGAAGACAGCTATATAATAACCTTTCCGAAGAGCGGGAAAGAGAACTTTGTATTATATTATACGGATGGACGGATATGGCTCACGCCGGACGGAAGCTCTTTATACGAGGTAAAGACGAATTAAAAGGAAAGAAGCTTCGGGATCGGCAGGAATTAATCGGAGAATTTGTAATCGGCGTATGGATTGGAATTCAGACTGCGCCGGCTGGAATGGAGATGGATTAGAATGAG
Source organism: Lachnospiraceae bacterium (assembly GCA_017623215.1). GTDB lineage: Bacteria > Bacillota > Clostridia > Lachnospirales > Lachnospiraceae > Caccomorpha. The sequence goes on from JAGAPO010000052.1 coordinate 42,558, forward strand.
AGATTTGATGGATATGCATACGCACACGCTGGCAAGCGGACATGCCTATAATACCATTTATGAGATGGTAAAGGAGGCGGCAAGGAAGGATATTCCGATGCTTGGAATTACGGAGCATGCGCCGAAGATGCCGGGAAGCTGTCATAAGATCTATTTTATGAATCTGAAGACGCTCCAGAGGGAGATATTTGGAGTACGGGTGTTATTCGGAGCGGAGTTAAATATACTGGATGCCGAAGGTTCGGTTGATTTGCCGGAGGATATATTAAAGCAGCTGGATATTGGAATTGCGAGTATTCACCCTCCCTGCTATCATGGGGGAGATGCCGGGACGAATACCAGGGCGTATATCAACGCGATGAAGAATCCGTATATTCACATCATTGGACACCCGGATGACGGGCGGTTCCCGATTGATTATGAGAGGCTGGTGACAGCTGCGAAGGAATACCATGTTCTGCTTGAGGTGAATAATTCTTCCCTTAGTCCGAACAGCTATCGTCCCGGAGCAAGGGATAATTATGCAGTTATGCTGAAGCTGTGTAAGCTGCTTCGCGTGCCGGTTATTATGTCGAGCGATGCGCATACCGCGGCAGCACTTGGCGGGCACGAGGAGGCGAAGCAGGTGCTTAAGGAAGCGGATTTTCCGGAGGAGCTGATTGCGAACTATTCCCGAAGACTGTTCACGGAGTATGTGCCAAAGGCGGAATAAGGGTTGACAAATATTGGTCGAGCTGTTATGATAAGAACATCGAAGGCAAGGGTGTCGGACAGAGGATACCCCTGCCTTTTTTGGTAGAAAAGGAAGAACGGAGGAATTAAGATGAGCCATTATACCAAGAAAGATATTTATCGCATGGTGGAAGAAGAAGATGTGGAATTTATTCGTCTGCAGTTTACGGATATACAGGGGGACTTAAAGAATGTAGCAGTTACAACGAGCCAGCTGGAGCGGGTTCTGAATAACGAATATACGATTGACGGGTCGGCGATTGAGGGATTTGCAGGGACTGCGGAACCGGATATGTGTCTGTATCCGGACCTTGATACGTTTACGATCTTCCCGTGGAGACCGCAGCAGGGAAAGGTTGCAAGGTTCCTTTGTGATATCTATCACGCGGACGGAACTCCGTTCGAGGCGGATCCGAGACTGATTTTAAAGAGGGTGCTTGCCGAAGCAAAAGAGATGGGACTGACCTTTGACGTAGGGCCTGAATGCGAATTCTTCTTATTCCAGCTTGGCGAGAACGGGGAGCCGACCACGTATACGACGGAGAAGGCCGGATACTTCGATGTAAGCCCGCTCGATCAGGGAGAAAATGCGCGTCGTGAGATGGTTATGACGTTGGAGGATATGGGCTTTGAGATTGAGACCTCGCTGCACGAGGCGGCCCCGGCCCAGCATGAGATTGATTTGCATTATGAGGAAGCGTTAAAGACTGCGGATAATATTATGACGTTCCGAATGGTTGTCCGTACGATTGCGAGACGCCACGGTCTGCATGCGACCTTTATGCCAAAGCCCAAGGAGGGCTTCAACGGTTCCGGTATGCATCTGAATATGTCGCTTTCCTATGGAGGAAAGAATCTGTTCGCGTCCGATACCGGAAGCGGAATCAGCGAGCTTGCGAAGAACTTTGCCGCTGGTATATTAAAGCATGCGCACAGTATCAGCGCGTTGACGAATCCGCTTGTGAATTCCTACAAGAGACTGGTTCACGGATATGAAGCGCCGACCTATACCGGTTGGTCGAAGAAGAGACTCAGCCCGTTCATCCGGATTCCGTTTGAGCGCGGCGAGCATGCAAGAATTGAGCTGAGAAGCCCCGATGCGTGCGGCAATCCGTACCTGGTATTAGCAGTCTGCCTTGCGGCAGGTCTTGAGGGAATTCGGGAGAAGCTTCCGATGCCGAAGGAGGTAACGACACATGCGAGACTGCTGACCGAGGAAGAAAGGGAGGCATGCGGCGTTACAAGACTTCCGAGAGACCTCAAAGAAGCGATTGACGCGATGGAGCAGAGCGAATTTGTCAAAAATGTGCTGGGAGACGTAGTATTTGACGCATATTTGAATAATAAGAAGAAAGAATGGGAAAGCTATTGCCTTCAGGTATCCCGCTGGGAGATTGAACGATATCTGGATAGAATATAATCTTATTGGCCGTCGGAAAGGATGAAGGCTGTGGAACGTCACGGCATAGGTTTCGGGCCCGGTAAATAAGAAATTAAATTCCGGCGGATGGAGGTGATCGGATGTGCTTGGTATTATAATTGTATTTCCACGCATGGAAGATGCAGCGAATATTAAAAATCTTTTAATAAGAAACGGATACGAGGTAAATGCTGTCTGTACAACCGGAGCACAGGCGATCAGTGTTGCGAATGAATTAGATGAGGGGATTATAATATCCGGCTATCGGATGCAGGATATGCATTATCTGGAGTTAAACAGTTATCTTCCAAAGGGCTTTGAGATGCTGCTGATTGCGTCAGCGGCAAGGCTTTCGGAGGGCAGGGACGCGAATATAGTCGCGCTGCAGATGCCGATGAAGCCGCACGATTTGCTGGATACGCTGCAGATGATGACATACAATTATCGAAGGCGCAAAAAGAAGGAAAAGCAGGGACCGAAGACGCGCAGCCCCGAGGAAAAGGCAACGATTGAGAAGGCAAAGCAGCTGCTGATGGATCGAAATAATATGACAGAGGAAGAAGCACACCGCTACATACAGAAGACGAGTATGGACAGCGGAACCAATCTGGTAGAAATGGCGGAGATGATACTGTCGATGATGTAAGAAGGAAAAGATTCCTTTTTGAGGAACTTTCGCGTAGCCTGCTGAGGGCATTCTGGATGGAAAGCCGGGCAGGAAAATGACAGAAGGGAGCGGTTATTGTTATGTTTAAAATCAATGAGAATTACTTAAAGCTGCCGGGAAGCTATCTCTTCTCGACAATCGGAAAAAAGGTAAAGGCGTATGAGGAGGCGAATCCGGACAGGAAGATCATCCGCCTGGGAATCGGTGATGTAACGCAGCCGCTGGCACCCGCGATTATTGAGGCGATGCATAAGGCAGTGGACGAGATGGGCGTGAAGGAGACCTTTCACGGATATGCTCCGGATCTGGGCTACGAGTTCTTAAGAAAGGCAATCGCGGAGAACGATTATAAGACGCGGGGCGTTTCGCTGGAATGGGACGAGATATTTATCAGCGACGGCGCGAAAAGTGATTCCGCGAATATTCAGGAGATTTTCGGGGCAGACAACAAGATTGCGGTCTGCGATCCGGTCTACCCGGTCTACGTGGATTCCAATGCGATGGCCGGAAGAGCGGGTGACTACCTTGCGGATAGGGAGTGCTGGAGCAATGTAATCTACATGCCCTGCGTACAGGAGAACAATTTCGCACCGGAATTCCCGCAGGAGAATCCGGATATTATCTACCTGTGCTATCCGAATAACCCGACCGGTTCGACGCTTACGAAGGACGAACTGCAGAAGTGGGTGGATTATGCGCTGAAGATAGGAGCCGTTATTATCTATGACGCGGCTTATGAGGCTTATATATCCGAGGAGGAGGTACCGCATACGATCTATGAGTGCGATGGTGCGAAGGCATGCGCGATTGAGCTGAGAAGCTTTTCCAAGAACGCCGGCTTTACCGGAACCAGACTTGCGTTTACCGTAGTTCCGAAGGAATTAAAGTGCGGCGAGGTATCTCTGAACGCACTCTGGGCAAGACGCCACGGCACCAAGTTCAACGGCGCGCCCTATATTATTCAGAGAGCCGGTGAAGCGGTATATTCTGAGGCAGGCAAGGCGCAGACCAAAGAACAGATTGCATACTATATGAACAACGCGAAGGTAATCCGCGAGGGCCTGCTTTCCGCAGGCTATCGCTGCTCCGGCGGTGTGAATGCGCCGTACATCTGGATGAAGACACCGGATGGCTTAAGCTCCTGGGAATTCTTTGATGTCCTGTTAAATGAGGCTAATGTAGTCGGAACGCCCGGAGCCGGGTTTGGACCTCACGGAGAAGGCTATTTCCGTTTGACCGCATTCGGAACCTATGAGAACACGGTTGAGGCGATTGAGAGAATTAAGAAAATGTAAAAGGAAAAGCGGCTGAGAGGAAAGAATAAGCTTCGTCAAAAGAAAAGACTCCCTTGGGAGTATCCGGTTACCAGGCGGGAACGGATGCTTCCCAGGGGAGTTTTTTGAGATCATTGGTGGTTGGAGCGGCTTTTTGTCAGACATTAGGGGATACTGTTGGCTTTATCCAAAGCGCTTCGGAAGAATACGGCTGCCATGCGGGAAATTCTATAAAAAAATATTCAGGGAACGAAGGATTTGCCTTTACTTCCTGCGCCAGATTGCGCTATAATAAAAGGACAGTATCATGGGAAAGTGGTAGGTGACAGAATGTTTTACCCCAAATTTTTGAAGACGGGATGCAAGATCGGAGTGACTGCCTGCTCGGACGGCAATCAGGATCCGCTTGATTTTATACGGGTGGACAGTGCGAAGCTGCACCTGGAGGAGAGGGGCTATCAGGTTGTAGAGACTCCGAATGTGAGAACGAGCGAGAAGGGACGCAGCTCTTCGGCAGCTGAGAGGGCGGAGCAGTTCCATTCTCTTTTAATGGATGAGGATGTCCGGCTAATTGTGATGGCAAAGGGCGGAGATTATCTGGCGGAGGTGCTGCCCAGACTTGATTTTGAGACGATGAAAAGGCATCCGAAGTGGATTCAGGGATATTCGGATCCGACGGGGCTTTTATTCACGGTGACGACCCGTTGTGATATTGCAACGGTGTATGCGAGTAATTTCGGCGATTTCGGCATGGCGGAGTGGCATAAGTCGATTCAGGATAATATCGAGCTTCTGGAAGGAAAGGCCGTCATGCAGACGAGCTTTGAAAAGTATATGAATGGATTCGCGGTGCGGGAGACCGGGCTTGAGGGATACGATATGACGGTGCCGGTCTGCTGGAAGAATCTGAACGGAGAGAATCGGGTATCGGTGGAAGGACGGCTGATTGGAGGCTGCCTGGATGTGCTGATTAATCTGGTCGGAACCAGGTTCGATACGGTGAAAGAGTTTGTGGAGCGGTATAAAGATGATAAGATTCTCTGGTACCTGGAGAGCTTTGCGCTGAACAGCGAGCAGCTGAATCTGGCGCTGTGGCAATTAAAGGAAGCCGGGTGGTTTGAGCATGCGGCGGGTTTTGTATTTGGAAGGCCGTGCTTCTACCATTCGGATTATGAACTGGACTATGCGGAAGTGATTCAAAACGCTCTGGAGGAATTGGATGTTCCGATTATTCTGGACGCGGACTTTGGACATAAGCCGCCGAGAATGGCGATTATTAACGGAGCAATCGGACGTTTTGTCTGTGATGGCGGCAGAGGAAGCTTAACGATGCGGATGTCGCCCGGGGATACGGCAGCGGATTCAAAGAGGGGGATACATGCAGAGGCAGAGGTGCAGGAGAACGAACGGACAGAGTCGGCTCCATCCTTGGAAGAGAAGGAAGCTGTAGAGACAGACGGGGCCATGGAGCGGAGGGAAAGCGAGGAGATAGCCGGATATGATAAATCTCCGGCCGATGAAACCAGCGTCATTGATCTGATTGAAGCGGAGCCGGATTCGAACCGCGGGAGAACAGGAAGCAGCAAAGCAAGAATTTTCAGAAAAAGGAAAGCAACGGAACAATTGAATCCGGCAGAAGAAGCGGCAGCAATAAAAAAGAAGTCCGGTATTCGTCAGTATCTTCCGCTGCTCTGGTTCCCGCTGCTGTTTTTATATCTGGAATTCGTATTTCATGTGCTGAATTTTGAAAGTCTCGGAAAGAATATGATATTTCCTGTATTATTTGCACTGCCGTTTGGAATGCTGGCACAGGCGGTAACGGGGCTGTTCCGGGGAAGAGGAAAGCGCGCTGTGCTGTGGATTCTATCCGCCGGAACGGTGCTGATATTCGCGGTGCAGTATGTGTATTATTATATTTTCAGGACCTTTTTAGTATTATATTCGGTCGGGGCGGTCGGAACGGATGTATTGGAATTCAGGGATCAGATTGTGAATTCTATTATCGCAAAGCTTTCAGGACTTCTTCTGCTCGTTGCGCTGCCGCTTGCGGTGCTTGGCGTACTGTGTCATTTCGGCGTATTCGGAAAAGGCAAGGAATCCGGAAGAAGGGGCCGAAGCTGGAAATGGCAGGAAGCGATCGTCGGAGGCGCGGCTGTGGGGCTGTATCTGCTTGTGCTGGGACTGCTTCCGTTAGGCGGGAATACGCTCTATTCTGCGTATGATTTGTATCATAAGAACTGGATTCAGGATATGGGGACGGAGAAGCTGGGATTGATCACAGCATCTCTGTTCGATGTAAAGCAGCTGATATTCGGAAGCGAGAAGGTATCGTTTGAGGACCTTCCGACGCTGAATCCTTCCGAAAACGCATCCGAAGAGATAACGCAGCCGGAGGGAACCACTGAGATTGCGCAGGGAACCACGCAGCCGGGAACGGATATAACCGGGGGCGGAGGAGAGGAAGAGCCGACACCGAGCCCGACGCCGCAGGTTACCGTGACGCCGACTCCGACGCCGGTTGATCGTTCTCCGAACGTGATGGACATTGATTTTGCGGCACTTGCAAAGGAGGAGACGAATCAGAATATCCGGAATCTGCATGAATATTTTGCATCGGTAGAGCCGACGAACAAGAATGAATATACGGGAATATTCGAAGGGTATAATCTGATTCTGTTAACAGCGGAAGGATTTTCGCCCTGGGCGGTGGATGAGGAGCTTACGCCGACATTATATAAGCTGACGCACGAGGGCTTTGTATTCAACAATTTCTATACGTCGCTGTGGTGGACCAGTACGAGCGACGGAGAGTATGTGGCCTGTACGGGACTGATTCCTTCGGGAAGCAACAGCATGAAGAAATCGGCGGATCATTCGCTTCCCTTCTGCCTTGGGTGGCAGTTTGCACGGCTTGGCTATACCTCGAGGGCCTACCACAATCATACCTATACATATTACGGAAGGGATAAGACGCACCCGAATATGGGCTACGATTATAAGGGCGTTGGAAATGGCCTTGAGCTGCAAAAGACCTGGCCGGAGTCCGACCTTGAGATGATGGCGGCGACGATTCCGGAATACATCAATGACGAACAGTTCCACGTCTATTACATGACGGTGAGCGGCCATATGGAGTACACCTTTACGGGCAACAGCATGGCTTCCAAGAACCGGGACGCGGTGGCGGATCTGCCGTATTCGACCGAGGCAAAGGCATATATCGCCTGCAATATCGAGCTTGATAAGGCATTGGAGAGGCTGATTGCGGATCTGGAAGAGGCCGGGATTGCGGATAAGACGGTGATTGCTCTGAGTGCGGATCATTATCCGTATGGTCTGGAAAAGGAGAAGCTTGACGAGCTCGCGGGACATACGGTCGAAGAGAATTTTGAACTGTATGAAAACCATTTTATCCTGTGGTGCGCGGGAATGGAGGAGACGATAGAGATTGATAAACCGTGTTCAAGCCTTGATATTCTTCCGACGCTTTCGAACCTGTTCGGTCTTGAGTATGATTCCCGGCTGCTTTTGGGCAGGGATATTCTGTCGGATTCCGATCCGCTTGTAATCTTCTCAAACCGCAGCTTTATCACGGATAAGGTGATGTATAATTCAAAGACCGGAGAGGTAATAAAGCTGACGGAGGAAGAGCTGCCGGAGAATTATGTTAAGACCATCAGTGCGGCGGTCAATGCCAAATTCACCGCGGGTGCGGGAATTCTTTCGAATGATTACTATTCGGTTCTTCCATTGTTCGAGGAAGATACGGGATTAGAAAAAAATTAAAAAAGTGCTTGCAATTTCAAACCAATCGTGGTAATATAAGGCAATCAACAAGGATGTTGTGTTCGGGAAGACGCAATATCCTTGTATTTTTTTTAAATTAACGGAAAGAATATATCATTATTTGCTCCGTATGCCGCATACGCTGAAAAGCGTAAGCGGAAAGACAGACAACGGCAAAGAAGGAGACTTTTATCAGGGGATTTCACTGTATGACAGGAATGGCGTGTCACCGACTGAGAGCATGCCTTTGGCGATAGCCTGATAACGGAACACTCCGGAGCCCGCCGCTTGAACAAAGCCTGCAAGGCAGGCAAGTAGGGCGGTGCGTCGCACGCGTTAAGTGTATGGAGAGTGGAAGACCTTTGGCCTTCAATGCGGGTGGTACCGCGGGAATCGACAAGAATAGAATCCCGTCCCGGAAGCGGAATTCGTCTCATGTGAGGCGGACCGGTTCCGGGACGTTTTTTTGTTGTATAGCAGCTCACGTCCCGAAATCGGAAGACACACACAGCCGCCGGCTCAAAGGGCAAAGGCGGCAGAAAGGTTGGTAGAAGATATGGATTTTGTAACAGGAGTAAAAGAGTCAGACTTAAAAGAAATCAGAGATATCGCGGGCGGTGCTTTGGACGGTCAGGAAATCAGCCTGACAGGTGCTGTGCATGTCATTCGTGACATGGGAGAGATTACCTTTGTGATCTTAAGAAAGAGCGAGGGACTGGTACAGTGCGTACTCGAAAAGAGTGACCTCGAAGCGTTCCGGCTGCGAGAGGGAATGACCGTGAAGGTATCCGGAATCGTAAATGCCGAGATGAGGGCGCCCAGGGGCTTCGAGCTTCGCCTGACAGGGCTTACCATCTTATCGGAACCCGCGCCCGATACCGCGATGCCGGTTCCGATTGGAAAATACAAATTGAACACGTCTCTTGAGACGAAATTATCCCTTCGTCCGATTTCCCTGAGAAATATCAGGGAGCGCGCAATCTTTAAGGTGCAGGAGGGAATCGTAAGAGGCTTCCGCGATTTCCTGTACAGCGAGCATTTTACCGAGATTCGCACACCGAAGATTGTCGCGGGCAACGCGGAGGGCGGTGCGAATGTCTTCAAATTAGAGTATTTCGGAAAGCGGGCGTTCCTGGCGCAGAGCCCGCAGTTCTATAAGCAGATGATGGTTGGCGTGTATGACCGCGTATTTGAGACGGCTCCGGTGTTCCGGGCGGAGAAGCATAACACGACAAGACATCTGAACGAATATACGAGCCTGGATTTTGAGATGGGGTATATTGAGAGCTTCCACGATATCATGGATATGGAGACGGCGATGCTTCAATATGTGTTCGCGTTCCTGAAGAAAGAGTATGCGAAGGAGCTTGCTATATTAAAGGTCACAATTCCGGACGTGTCCCGAATTCCGGCGGTACGCTTTGATGAGGCAAAGCGTCTGGTATCGGAAAAATACGACCGTAAGATTCGCAATCCTTATGATTTGGAGCCGGAGGAAGAGGTATTAATCGGGCGGTATTTTAAAGAAGAGTATGACAGCGATTTCGTATTCGTAACGCATTATCCGTCCAAGAAACGCCCGTTCTACGCGATGGATGACCCGGAGGATAAGAAGTTCACGCTGAGCTTTGACTTACTGTTCAAGGGAATGGAGATCACGACGGGAGGCCAGAGAATCCACACCTACGCAGAGCAGGTAAAGAAGATGGAAGAGCGCGGTATGGATCCGGCGGATTTTGAGAACTACCTGATGATTCACAAGCACGGAATGCCGCCGCACGGAGGACTCGGAATCGGTCTGGAACGACTGACGATGCGGCTGCTTGACGAGGCAAATGTCAGAGAGACCACGATGTTCCCGAGAGATGTGACGAGGCTGGAGCCGTAATGGCAGAAATGGAGGTTAAGATGATTATTTCGGATGAGACGATTACCTATGTTGCGGCGCTCGCTAAGCTTTCTCTGACGGAGGAGCAGAAGGAAAGGGCAAAGGCGGATCTTGGCAGCATACTGGGATATATTGATACAATGAATGAGCTGGACACGGACGGAATCGAGCCGATGTCCCATGCGTTCCCGGTGAAGAACGTATTCCGGGAGGATGTGGTGACGAACGGCGAGAACCGGGAGGAGCTGTTGGCGAACGCACCGGTGAAGAAGGATGGCTGCTTCGTGGTGCCGAAAACAGTAGAATAAGGGATGGAGCCGCATGCCGCGGCTGGATTGGAGATCATATATGGAACTGACAAAATTAACCGCACTCGAGCTCGCCGCTAAGATTAGGGCAAAAGAGGTGTCTGTCAGCGAAGCAGTGGAAGCGCAGCTTGAGCAGATTGAAAAGAAAGATTCGCTCTATCATTGTTATACCAGTATCCTTGCCGATGAGGCGAGGGCAAGAGCAAAAGAGGTTCAAAAGCAAATTAATGACGGAACCCTTACTTCCCCGCTTGCTGGAGTTCCGGTTGCGATTAAGGACAATATCTGTACCAAAGGAATTCCCACAACCTGTTCCTCGAAGATGCTGGAACACTTCAGACCGCCCTATGATGCGACCGTCGTGGAGTGCATGAACGCAGCAGGAACGATTACGGTGGGAAAATTAAATATGGATGAATTTGCGATGGGAAGTACAACGGAGACCTCGTATTTCGGAGTGACGAAGAATCCGAGAGATATCACAAGAGTTCCCGGCGGTTCTTCCGGCGGCGCGGCAGCAGCGGCAGCGGCGGAGGAAGCGTTTTTAACGCTCGGATCGGATACGGGCGGATCGATCAGGCAGCCTGCGTCGTTCTGCGGCGTGACCGGAATTAAGCCGACGTATGGTACGGTATCGCGTTACGGTCTGATTGCATACGCATCCTCGCTCGACCAGATTGGACCGATTGCAAGAAGTGCGGCGGATTGTGCGGCGGCGCTGGATGTGATATCGGGAAGCGATAAGAGGGATTCCACCTGTGTGGACAGGGAGCATTACGGATATTTGAACGCTTTGACAGGAGACATCAGGGGCATGAAGATCGGAATGCCGGCCGGGTATTTCGCAGAGGGCCTGGATGAGGAGGTCAGAAAGAGCATCTATCAGGCGGCGGATGTGCTTCGTTCGCTTGGGGCCTCCGTGGAGGAATTCGATTTGAAAGGCGTAAAATACGCGATTCCGGCCTATTATGTTATCGCTTCCGCGGAAGCAAGCTCGAACCTGTCCCGCTACGACGGTGTAAAGTACGGCTACCGCATCGAGAAGTTCGAAGGCCTGCAGGAGGTCTATAAGAACACGAGAAGCGAAGGCTTCGGAAATGAAGTAAAGCGCAGAATGATGATTGGCGCGTTCGTATTAAGCTCCGGTTATTATGATGCCTATTATAATAAGGCTCTGAAGGTAAAAGCGCTGATTAAACAAAGCTTTGACGAAGCATTTGAAAAATATGACTGTGTTCTCGGACCCACGGCACCGACGACAGCGATGAAGCTCGGAGAGAGCCTGTCCGACCCGTTAAAGATGTATCTTGGAGATATTTACACCGTATCCGTCAACCTTGCAGGTCTTCCGGGTATCAGCGTTCCGTGCGGAACGGATAAATCGGGGCTACCGATTGGAATGCAGTTAATCGGACGGCCGTTCGGAGAAAAAGAGATTCTGCGCGCTGCGGACGCATATGAGCATGCAGAGTGAGAAGCGGTGATAGTGTGAGAAATTGCACTGATGTGCGATTCCTCACACTCAGATTTGTGCCGAGAACGTCACAAATCTGCATAGATGCGCACATGAAATCGCATTCGCGACTTTCATGTGCGCGATTCCTCGAGCAAAAAACGTTCTCGGAATGGAGATTAGCATGAAAGCATATGAAACCGTAATCGGGCTTGAGGTTCACGTTGAGCTCGCAACAAAGACAAAGATTTTCTGCGGGTGTTCCACTGCGTTCGGCGGCGCGCCGAACACACATTGCTGCCCGGTCTGCACCGGTATGCCGGGAACTCTGCCCGTATTGAATAAAAAAGTAGTTGAATTCGCGATGGCGGCCGGTCTTGCGATGAACTGCACGATAACGCAGAAATGTAAATTTGACCGGAAGAATTATTTTTACCCGGATCTTCCGAAGGCTTATCAGGTCTCGCAGCTGTATCTGCCAATCTGTCGAAACGGCGGAATCGAGATTGAGGTAAATGGCGTGAAGAAGACGATTGGAATTCATGAGATTCACATGGAGGAGGATGCCGGCAAGCTGGTGCATGATCCATGGGAGGATGTAACGCTGGTGGACTATAACCGCTGCGGCGTTCCGTTAATTGAAATTGTAAGTGAGCCGGATATGCGATCGGCGGACGAGGTGATCGCTTACCTGGAAAAGTTAAAGCTGATTTTGCAGTACCTTGGAGTATCGGACTGTAAGATGCAGGAGGGCTCCCTGCGTGCGGACATTAACCTTTCGGTTCGCGAGGTGGGAGCGCCGGAATTCGGAACCCGTACCGAGATGAAGAACATGAACTCCTTTAAGGCGATTGCAAGAGCAGTGGAAGGCGAGAGAAAGCGTCAGATTGAATTGCTGGAGTACGGCAAAAAGGTGGTTCAGGAGACCAGACGCTGGGATGATAATAAGGATACCAGCTTTGCGATGCGTTCCAAGGAAGACGCGCAGGACTATCGGTATTTCCCGGAGCCCGATCTGGTTCCGATTGAAATCAGTGACGAGTGGTTAAGTGAAATCAGAGGAAGGCAGCCGGAGCTTCGCGACGAGAAGAAGAAACGCTACGAGAAGGAATATGAGATTCCGTCCTACGATGCCGCAATTATCACCGGTTCCAAGCGGATGGCCGATATCTTTGAAGCGACGGTTGCTATCTGTCACAAGCCCAAGGAGGTCTCGAACTGGCTGATGGTGGAGACGATGCGCCTGATGAAGGAGGCGGAGATGGATTCCGAAGAGTTGAACCTGTCTCCTGAAAAGCTTGCGGCATTGATCGGACTTCTGGATGCCGGAACGATTAACCGTCCTGTTGCAAAGGAAGTCTTCGAGAAGGTGTTCAAGGAGGACGTGGATCCGAAGGAGTATGTGGAGAAGAACGGTCTTGGCATGGTTCAGGATGAGGATCTGCTGGTCAGCACGATTGAACGGATTATCGCAGAGAACCCGCAGTCCGTTGCGGATTATAGGAGCGGAAAGGAAAAGGCGCTCGGCTTCCTGGTTGGCCAGACGATGAAGGCGATGAAGGGGAAGGCGAATCCGGGGAAGGTAAATGAGGTCTTAAAGGAGAGACTGTAAGCGGATTGGGAGTGATTGGACGGACGCCCGAGTCCCGCACAGCAATGTCCCATACGCCCTCTCGACAGAGTTAGGAGCAGTGGGATATTGCTGTGTGAGACTCGGGCTTTTTTCCTGATATTTTGTGTGTAATTTCGCTTGGAATGTGGAAATAGGATGGGAACAGAGGGGATGAAGGGGATTTTGGTTTTCGAAACCAGGCAAATGATTGACGCTATGGTTGCAAATAGACCGTAAAAATGGTAACATATGCGTACAGGGTGACTCCACCCGTCCGTGAGTTAATATGGTATAGGAGGAAAAGGGAGAATGGGTTTTAGGAGGACGATAGAATGAACACAGAATGGTCTCTGTCCTGTTTGTATCAGGGCTATGACGATCCCGCATTTGCTGCGGATATGAAAGCAGCAGAGAATATGATTGAGGAGCTTAGAGCATATCTTACGGGAATTTCCGAAAGGACCGAGGAGGAAGGCGCGGCGTGGTTGATTAACTGGCTTGAGAATTATTCGACCACGTTTTCGAATCTGAGTATTTATGTGAGCCTGCGCGCTTCGACGAATACAACCGACAGTGAGACCACGGCGTGGGATGGGAAGCTGATGCAGCTTAACAGCAGCGTGTCGAAAGAGCTTGCGATGGTGGAGAAGTATCTGGCGGGACTTTCGAATCTGGAAGGACTGGAAGAAAAGAATCCGGTTGTGAAGGAGTATGATTTTTATCTGCGTGAGCTGAAGGAAAACGCATCTCATATGTTGAGCGATGAGGTGGAGGAGGTTATCTCGAAGCTCAATCAGTCCGCGGGCGCGGCCTGGGAGCAGATGCAGCAGTATCTGACCTCTACGGTTACTGCGAATTTCCGGGGGGAGGAAGTGACGCTTTCCAAGGTGCGCAATATGGCGTACAGCGAGGACGCATCGGTGAGAAAGGACGCTTACGAGGCGGAGCTTGCGTGCTATGATAAGATTAAAGATGCGATTGCATTTTCGATGAATAATCTGAAATCGCAGGTGAATACAATTGTTGAGCTGCGCGGTTATGAGTCGGCACTGGATAAGACGTTAAAGCAGTCGAGAATGAAGAAAGAGACGCTGGATGCGATGCTTACCGCAATGAAGGAGTATCTTCCGAAGTTTCATGAGTATCTGAGGGCCAAGGCAAAGCTGCTCGGATATCAGAACGGGCTTCCGTGGTATGATTTGTTCGCTCCGGTTGGAGAGTGCGGAAAGAAGTACACGCTAAAAGAGGCGAAGGAGTATCTGATCAGCCATTTTGAGGGCTTTGCGCCGGATCTGGCGGAGATGATCCGAAAGGCCTTTGATGAGGAGTGGATTGATTTCTATTCGCGCGCAGGTAAGGTTGGCGGCGCGTTCTGCTGCCATATTCCTTCGAAGAAGCAGAGCAGAATACTGACTAATTATGATGGAAGCTTAAGCGATATTGTTACGCTGGCACATGAGCTGGGACACGCCTATCACGATCGTCAGATTGAGGATCAGAGACCGCTGAATCTGGATTATCCGATGCAGGTCGCGGAGACGGCTTCGACCTTTAATGAGACGGTTATTATGAACGCGGCAATCGCGGAGGCAAAGGGCGGCGTGAAGCTTGCACTTTTAGAGAGCAGGCTGCAGGATACGACGCAGATTATCTGCGATATATATTCCAGATTCCTGATTGAGAACGCGGTATTTGAGGGAAGAAAGGAACGCTTCTTCTTCGCAAAGGATCTGTGCGGGCTGATGGTGGATGCGCAGAAGCAGGCGTACGGCGATGGTCTGGATCCGGAATATCTGCATCCGTATATGTGGGCCTGCAAGAGCCATTACTACAGTGCATCGTTGAGCTATTATAACTTCCCGTATGCGTTCGGCGGGTTATTTGCAAGGGGACTGTATGCGCAGTATGAGAAGGAGGGCGAGAGCTTCCTGCCGAAGTACAGAGCGCTTTTAAAGGCGACAACCGTGAAGAAGGTTGAGGATGTTGCGGCAATGGCGGATATTGATATTACTAAGCCGGATTTCTGGAGAGAAAGCCTTGCTTCGATTGCAAAGGAGATCGACGAGTTCGTGGCGCTTGCAGACGAATGCGCAGATAAAAAAGCAAAGAAATCGCTGCCTGTGACATAAAACTGCGGAAAGGAGGACCGGAATATGAAAGATTCATTGAAGAGACGCTGCGAACAGTTTATTGAGAACCGGGATCGAATTAAGGGAGCATTCGTATGGGAAAGCTCGTATTTTTATCCGCTTGGCGCAAGTATCTTTACCGGAAAGGGCCGGATGGCGGATGTTGATCGGATGAAGGAATGCAGGGATCTGCTGAAGCACAATACCGGTGTCTTTTCGAATTTCCGCGGGAACGGAAAGCTTGCGATTATCTCGATGCTTGCGCTGGATGAGAATCCGGAGAGAAAGCTTGCGAACGCGTTAGTGGTATATGACAGGCTGAAGGAGCATTTCTGGGGGAGCGAGTATCTGCCGCTTACGGCGATGGCGATTACGGATCTGGCAGGAGAAGAGAGCTATGAGGAGCTTGCGGCGAGGACACGCAGAATCTATGACCGAATGAAGTCGGAACATCCGTTCCTGACTTCGGGTGAGGACAGTACCTTCGCAGCGCTCCTTGCTTTGTCCGATAGGAGCGAGGAAGCAGTCGTGTACGAGATGAATCGCTGCTATGAAATCATCAAGCCCGAGTTCTTCTCAAGCAATGCGGTTCAGTCCTTAAGTCATATCCTGTCCCTTGGGGAGGGAGGCGCGGATATGAAATGCCGCAGAACGATGGAGCTTTATCAGGCTTTGAAGGAGCGCGGATGCCGTTATGGAACCGGTTATGAGCTTCCGACGTTGGGAGTTCTTGCTCTGCTGCAGACTGACATATCAGAGCTTGCGGATACGATTGCAGAGGTGGATGAGTGGCTTCGCACGAAGAAGGGTTTTGGAGCCTTTGGAGTCGGAGCGAAGCAGAGACTGATGTACGCCGGGCTTCTGACTTCTTATGATTATGCGGCGGAGTTCACCGGAGAAGCGTCGGCTATTAATGCCGCGGCGATCAACGGAACGATTGCACTCGTCATTGCGCAGGAAGCGGCGCTTTGCGCAAGCGTGGCAGCGGTAAGCGCAACGGCAGCAGCGGCTTCCTCTTCGAACTCGTAAGCACTCAGGACTTCGCATTCAGATGCTCCCTGCGATACTGGGCCGGGGTGACTCCGTATTTCTCGCGGAAGGTATCGTAGAACCAGGACACATTCTGGAATCCGCATTCGTAGCAGATCTCCGTTGCGTTCAAATTGCTGGTCAGGAAAAGATTGGCCGCGTAGGACAGCCGAAGCTCGTTGATATATTCCGACGGAGTAATGTCGTAGTATTGCTTTAACAGTCTGGTGGTGTGGGCGCGGCTCATGCCGGCAAGCTCGAATAATCGCTGCTTGCCGATAATAAAATTCTTGGGACTCTTCATCTTCTCGTAGGCATTCTCAAGCCAGAACGGGATGGGAGAGTCCTTTTCGCGCAGGGTGCTGAAATATCGGGTAAAGATATCGGCAAGCAGCGCGCGGACTTTCAGCTTTAATAATTTCTTTTCCGCAGTATCAATCGCATTCAGCTCCGCAAGCTTGAAATACAGGCTTTTCGTCTCGTTATCCGTGAGCTTGACAGTGGGCGGAGCGGGAGCGTGAAGAAGCTCCTGCGCAGGAAATCCCTCGCCAAGATAGGAGAAGAGCTGATTCAGCGTATCCTCGGAAAAGGCAAGATTTACGAATTCAAAGGCTTCATCATAGTCTTTATAATCATGAAAATCATCTTTGCGGATAAAGATAAGATAGCCGCTGCCTACATTCTCCTGAAGGTCGCCCACATGATGGACGGCTTTGCCTGCAAGTGTAAGGAAAATCTCATAATATTCGTGGCAATGCGGGACAAAATACTCCGTCTCGCTTTTGACATGGCGGAATTTGCAGCCGGATTCGAGGTCGAGGTGCTTTTCTGCTTTTAATCGTTTGCGTTCCATGATGGTCTCCATTCCCGCGGACGTGCCGCGCACGGTGTCTGACACATAACTGATTTCTGTATGAATATCACATTACCATAAAAAAATTATCATGTCAACATAAGACAATTTGGATTTTTTGCGATATGATCGACGTAATAAAAAAGAGAAGGAGGACCTGTTATGACCTTTTTGGAAGAAAAGATTCGCATGAGCTGCGAGACACTTCAGAATTACATTGTTACGGATTCTGAGAAGATCACGGATATCACCTATATAAGATGTCCCTACAAGACATCGAATACGCCGCCCGGAGCGGATGAGGGCTGGGAAGTATATGACGGCGGTGCTCTGTACTTTGAAAAGGATGCGCATGCATGGCTGCATTTTTCCGTACAGGTACAGGAAAAAGAGGGCGAAAGGAATTTCCTCAAGCTTACAACCGGACGAGAGGGTAAGTGGGATGCGACGAATCCGCAGTGTACGGTATTTATTAACGGAACGACCGCGCTGCAGGCATTTGATACCAATCATACGGAGCTGTTGGTAAAGGAAGGGCTGCTGGACATTTATGTGTATTTTTACGCAGGAATGGAAGTGGCGCCGTTATTCCTTACGGCAAGCATCATTCGTAAGAATATCCTGTTAGAGAAGCTGTATTATGATCTGTATGTTCCGTACAGGGCGCTCGGCTGTATGAAAAAGGAGACCGATGAATATTATGCGATTCTGAATGCGATCGATGAGGCATGCCTGTATCTGGATTTCAGACACCCTTATTCGAAGGAGTTCTACGAGGGTGCAAGACGCGCGGAGGAATTCGTAAGCGAAGAGTTCTACGGTAAGGTGTGCGGCAAGGACGCATACGGCGAGATCGCGCTGATCGGCCATACACACATTGACGTTGCATGGCTGTGGACGCTTGCGCAGACCGAGGAGAAGGCGCAGCGTTCGTTCTCGACGGTCATTCAGCTGATGGATCAGTATCCGGAGTATATCTTCATGTCGAGCCAGCCTCAGCTGTATGAATATGTCAAGAAGAACGATCCGGAGCTTTATGAAAAGATCAAGGAGCGCATCAAAGAGGGACGCTGGGAAGTGGAAGGCGCGATGTGGCTGGAGGCGGATACGAACCTTGCAAGCGGCGAGAGCCTGATTCGTCAGATTCTCTATGGAAAGAAGTTCATGCGCGAGGAGTTCGGCCATGAGAACCACACCCTGTGGCTTCCGGATGTATTCGGCTACAGTGCGGCGCTTCCGCAGATATTAAAGAAGAGCGGTGTGGACAATTTCTTCACATGCAAGATTTCCTGGTGTGAGACCGACAACTTCCCGCACGATAACTTTATCTGGCAAGGAATCGACGGAACGGAAGTATTTGCGCTGCTGTCGGAATCCTATGTAAAGCAGCTGGATCCCGACACGATTTTGGCTTCGCATCAAAAGCATGTGGATAAAAAATATTCTGCCACACATATCTCCACCTTTGGATATGGTGACGGAGGCGGCGGCCCGACGAAGGAGATGCTTGAGAATTATGGCCGATTAAAATACGGCTTCCCCGGTTTCCCGAAAGTAACCATGAAGAAGGCCCAGGATACCATCGAGGAAGTCAAGGCACAATTCTCAGAGAGAACAAAGAGAGTCCGCTTTACTCCAAAGTGGGTTGGAGAGCTGTATCTGGAGATGCACCGCGGCACCTACACAACCATGGCGCACAATAAGATGATGAACCGCCGCTGCGAGTTCCTGTATGAGAAAGCGGAGACCGCAGCCGTAACGGCTAAGCAGCTGGCAGGAGCCGCATATCCGGCAGACGAGATCGAGGATGCATGGCACACCATCTTAAAGAACCAGTTCCACGACATCATCCCCGGCTCCTCGATTCGCGAGGTATACGAGGTGAGCCGTGAGGAATACGCCGAACTTGCCAAGAGAGGCAATCAGTTATTCGAGAACGCGCTTGGAGCGATTACGAAGGACATTACGACCGAGGGCGGAACCCTTGTGTATAATCCGACCTCCTATAAGCTTGACGGAATCGTAAAAGCAGGCGATCAGTTCCTGAATGTGCACGATCTTCCCGCGCACGGATACGCGGTGCTTCGGGATACTGCGCACAGCACACAGACGGTAACCGCGACCGAGACCACGATCGAGAATGAATATGCGAAGGTAACCTTTGATGAGGCTTATCGAATCAGCTCCTTCTATGATAAGAAAGCGGGCCGCGAGGTACTGGAGAGCGGCAAACCCGGCAACGTGCTCGAAGTATATGAGGACTATCCGAGAGCATACGACGCCTGGGAGATCACCGAATACTACAAGCAGAAGATGTGGGAAGCCGACGATGTATCCGGCGTTGAAATTATCAACGAACCGTTATACGCCGGAATCCGCGTTACCCGCAAATACTGCGACTCCCTGATCAAGCAGACAATTACGTTGAAGGCAGATTCCGCCCGTCTCGACTTCGACACCGAGATCGACTGGCACGAGGAGCATGTTCTGTTAAAGGCAGCATTTCCGCTGAACGTAAGAGCGACTCATATGAACTGCGAGATCCAGTTCGGCCACATAGAGCGCCCGACCCACCGCAACACCTCGTGGGATCAGGCCAAATTCGAAGTATGCGCCCACAAATGGACGGATATCTCAGAAGCCGACTACGGCGCAGCCCTGCTCAACGACTGCAAATACGGATACAGCGCGGAAGAGAATATTCTGAAACTCTCCCTGCTCAAAGCACCGACCAACCCGAACCCGGTTGCGGACAGAGGCCATCACCGCTTCACCTACGCACTCTACCCTCATCAGGGCAGCCTTGCGGCCAGTGACGTTGTAAAAGAATCCTACATCCTGAACCTCCCTGTAACGGCTATGGAGATTGCAGCGAACGCGCAGGGAACCCTTCCGGAGACCTTCGGTTATGTAGAGACAAGCGACGAGCGTGCCGTAATCGAAACCATCAAACGTGCGGAGAGCGGAGACGGTGATATCGTAAGAGTCTATGACTCGAAGAACGCAAAGGGCGACATTACCCTGACCTTCGGCTTCGATATCAAGGAAGCATACGAATGTGACATGCAGGAGAACGAGCTCACCCCGCTGACAATAAACGGGCGTACGCTCACAATCCCGTTAAGCAACTTTGAGATTAAAACAATCAAAATAAAAGCATAATTAACGTGGGAACAGCTTCCCAAGTACCACAATAACCAGAAGCGGCTCTGGAAAACCAATCGTTTTTCAGAGCCGCTTCTGTCAGTCGGCAGCAGAACCGAGCCAATCTTTTCACCCCCGGGGCGCAGCGAAGCGTCCGCCCCGTTCGTCAATGTACCAAACGTACGAATCACTATTTATCCAAAAAATCATACTGGGACATATACAACTCATAATAAGCCCCCTTACGTTCCATCAGCTCCTCATGAGTTCCCATCTCCTGAATATTCCCCTTATCCACGTACATAATACAGCTGGAATTCTTAATGGTAGACAGCCGATGCGCAATAATGAACGAAGTGCGATTCTTCAGGAGTCTTGCGAGACCCTGCTGCAGCAAAATCTCCGTCTCCGTATCAATGCTTGACGTCGCTTCATCGAGAATCAAAATCTTCGGGTCGGCGAGCAGCGCCCGAGCAAAGGAAATCAGCTGGCGCTGACCGGCCGAAAGCCTGGTACCACGTTCATTTACATGCGTGTTGTACCCATCCTCCAGTTCCATAATAAAATCGTGCGCGCACACCGTCTTCGCAGCGGTTACAACCTGCTCGTCCGTTGCTTCCATATTACCGTAGCGGATATTATCCATAATGGTTCCGGAGAAGATGAAGCTGTCCTGCATCATGACACCCATCTGCTTGCGCAGCGACCGAATCGTAACCGTATTAATATCAATCCCGTCAATCAGAATCTGTCCGGAATCCAGATTGTAGAACCGGCTGATCAGATTAATAATCGTGGACTTCCCGGCGCCGGTCGGTCCGACGATAGCAAAGGACTGCCCCTGCTTTGCCTTGAAATTCACGCCGTTCAGAATGCGGACGCCCTCTTCGTACGAGAACTTGACATCCCTGAACTCAACATCGCCCCTAATAGGAGGCATTTCCGCCGCACCCGGCGTATCCTTAACGACAACCGGTTCGTCAATCGTCTCGAAGATACGATCAAGATAGGAGAGAGCAGTCAGAAGCGAATTGTAGAAATTCGCCAGCGTACTAATCGGAGTCCAGAAGCGTCCGATATACCCGGTAAACGCGATAATCGTACCGGCAGTAATCGCCTCAAGCCCGCCGCTCAGCCAGGAGACACCGAGTACATAGATCGCAGAGGTCGTCAGCGCCGAAATATTATCGACAGCCGGCGGAAGCAGGAAATTATACATCACCGCCTTCATCCAGGAGGAACGGTACTCGTTGCTCAGACGATTGAATATCTTAATGTTCTCATTCTCACGGACAAAGCTCTGGGTAACACGGATACCGCTGATACTCTCGGCAATATAAGCATTTAAGTTCGAGGACTTATTGCTCATAATCTGCCAGGACACACGCTGCTTTCTCTTAATCACAAAGACCAGAGTAGCAAGTACGGGCAGACCGCATAAGCAGACCAGAGTAAGCTTTACATTCAGCGAAAGCATGAATCCGATAATAAAGAACAGACTGCACAGATCCGTGAAGGTATTCACAATACCGTTCGAAAGCAGGTCGGAAAGACTGTTGACGTAATTAACAACCCGAACCTGAATCTTGCCGTGCGGACGGTCGTCATAGTAGGAGAACGGAAGCTCCTGCAGATGCGTGAAGATGTCCTGACGAATCTGATGAATAATGCTCTGTCCAAGCTTAGTTGTAATCGTAATCTTCATACGAAGGATGGAGACACAGATAATGTTAATGGACAGGAGCAGCAGACAAATCAGGACAATCCCTTTGATATTGCCGGCAGGGATAAGATCGTCCATGATTGTCTTTAAAATCATGGGAGTCAGCATTCCCAAAGCACTGGAAATCAGCATGAGAATAATGGTAATTACCAGTTCCTTTGTGTGCGGACGGATATAGCTCTTATACAGACGCCCAACCTGCTTGATATTAAACTGCGACTGCAGGCTCTCATCCATATCAACTTTATTTCTTGCCATTACGGAGTCCCTCCCTTCTTCTGTGCCTGAATCTTGTCGAATTCACCGTACTGGTGATTAAATACCGTGTAATAATAGCCCTTCTTTTCCAGAAGCTCCTCATGGGTGCCGGATTCACAGATGCGGCCCTCATCCATAACGAGAATCAGGTCCGCGTCACGGATGGAGGAGATGCGGTGTGCGATAATAAATACCGTGCGTTCCCCAATCGAGTGAAGCGAGTCCTGAATGTGGGACTCAGTCTCCATATCAACCGCGGAGGTGGTATCATCCAGAATCACGATGGACGGATCCTTAAGCAACGCTCTCGCCAGGGAGATACGCTGTCTCTGCCCTCCGGAAAGGCCGACACCGCGCTCACCAATGATAGTATCATACTGGTCAGGCATCTTCATAATAAAGCCGTCTGCGTCGGAAATAACCGCCGCGTGTTTTACCTCTTCAAAAGTCGCATTCGGCTTGCCGTACGCGATATTACCTTCAATCGTATCGGAGAAGAGGAAGACATCCTGCATCGACATACCGATGTTGTCGCGGAGAGAATACAGATTGTATTTCTTAACGTTCATACTGTCAATCAGAATCTCGCCGCCGGTGACATCGTAGAAACGGCAGAGGAGATTCATGAGGGTGGATTTACCCGAACCGGTAGCGCCGATGATACCGACCGTCTGTCCGGGATTTACCTTAAAATTAATATCATGCAGAATCACATCGTTATTCGCAGCATAATCGACATTGCGGAATTCCACACGGCCGCGGAGCTTCTCTTTGACATAAGGGCGGGCAGGCTCTGTAATGTTGGGCTGTGCCGTAATTGTGGTATAAATCTTTTTGCAGGAGGTTGCAAAGTTCTGAACATCATTGCCTCTCCAGCCGACAGAACGGAGGGGATCATTTAACATCCAGAGATAGCCGCTTACGGTAACAAGCTTACCAAGCGACATATTGCCCTGTACAACCATAATGCCGCCGACCAGATACAGAATAACGGTCAAAAGGCTCGATAAAAATTCAAAAATCGGAACGTATTTACGCCACATGGCGGTGGAGGTCAGCTGTGCCTCCATATAGGCGTCATTCTCCTTGTTGAACTTCTCGATCTCATAATCCTCCTTTGCAAATGCCTTTACAACGCGATTGCCGCTGACATTCTCCTGAACAAAGGTGTTCAGACTGGAAAAACGCTGACGGATATTGGCAAACGCAGGCGCGATCGCCTTCAGCTGTTTTTTGGCGGTAATTACGGTAAAGGGAAGGAAGATGACGATACACAGCGCGAGACGCCATTCGATCGTAACAATCATAACGAAAGCGAAGCTGAACAGCAGAATGCTTTCATAGATCAGGTAGATCGTCGCTGCGACGAAATGGCGGATTGCATCCATATCGCCGGTCAGCCTGGACATCAGATCGCCGGTCCGGTTCTTGTTGTAGAAGGTGAAATCCTCTCCCATAAGGCGTCGGAATACGTGATCACGCATATCAAACAATACCCTCTGAGAAGCGGATTCAAAACAATACAGGTACAGATACCGTGTCACAGAACGCAGCAGCGTTGTGAGCAAAAGCAGAGCGACAAGTTTCCCAACGAGCTCATAAGCACCGCCTCCGATGACATCATCCACGATAATGCCGGATATGTACGGATTGACGATTGCCAGCGCGGAACAAATCGTTACAAGTAAAAGTCCCAGCGCAATTCTTGTTCGGTGTTTTTTCAAAAACGAAAAAAACCATTTTAATGCAGTCATGCTAAGATCCTCCCTTTGCTGGTTTTTGGATAATCCTTATTATTGTACTCGGCTGAAGACAAAAGAAAATGTAGATTCTTGTTCTAACGATGTATTATTATATAAAAACAAGACCCCGAAGTGGGAATAGAGATTGAAAAATTCTTTTTACAGACAATGCATTCGGCTGGCAGAAACTTCAAAAAAAACTTCCCTTCAACTTTAAAAGATGATATAATAAATACATAGCGGCTATAATGCCGGCGCCCCCTCCGGGGATCGGATTTGCTTTACTAACAGACAGAAAGAGGTGGCTATTTTGTCTCAGTGCCATTACGATATCACCTATCATGATTTTAATCCTACGGTACTATTTGCAAGTAAGCTTAGAATAGAACAGGATGGGGTATATCATTCTCATAATGATTTTACAGAGATTGCCTATACATTATCCGGAAAAGGACGGTATCAGGTAGAAGGAACGGTTTATGATATGCAGGCGGGAGATTTGATTATCTGCAACCCGGGAGTTCATCATCAGAATCTCGTAGTGAATCCAAAGGAACCTGCCGTTCAGTTCTTCATCGGATTCTCCAACTACCAGTTTCGGAATATGCCGCCGGATACGATTCAGCTCAAAGACGGAAGCCATTTTCTTCGGCTCAGATTTGAGACAAGGCAGGAGATTGCCAAGCATTGTTATGAGATCCTTGCGGAGAATGAAGCAGGTCAGCTGGGGAAATACTTTATGCTGAAAGCCCATTTGATGCAGATATTGCTGCTTATTGTGCGGGAGATTATGGAGAAGAAGGAACCGCAGCAGAAGGGAATGAGCTTTGAGACATATAATAAAAGCTATGCGGTCAAAAAGATCATTACCTATTTGAATGAGAATTACGAACAAAAGATATCGTTGGATCAGATAGCCCATAATATGTACCTAAGCCCGGTCTATATCTCCAAGATTTTTAAGGATGAGACCGGAGAGACACCCATCAATTATCTGATTAAGATACGCCTGGAAAAGGCAAAGCAGATACTGGAGTATGAGCAGGACTCAAGTATCAAGAGTATTGCAAACCAGGTTGGATACGAGGACGTATATCATTTCAGCAAATTGTTCAAAAAGTATTATGGGGTATCCCCATTATTATATAAGAAGACAAGGGGCGGAACGGTTGGAAAAGGTCAGGAAGGTGATAAGCCATGAATATGTATGAAGCAATCTTTGTAAGAAAGTCAACAAGAAAATACTCCATGGAGCTGTTAGAAGATCGGACACTGGAGCAGTTTGAGCATTTTTTGGGGCAGGCGGAAGCCTTAAGGAGTAATATTAAAACAGAATTCAAGATTGTGACCTGTGTAGAGCAGGCAGGAAGGACGCAGGATTCGTTTCCCAAGGGAGGGACGAAAGCACCGTATTATCTGATTATTACCTCAGAGTTAAAGCAGGATTACCTGCTGAACGCGGGCTTTTTGATGCAGCAGGCGGTTCTGTATCTTACGGCAAGAGGAATTGCGACCTGTTATCAGGGCATAGCCTCGTTTGCGGATGAGATAACGTCAGAGATGGAAGGGGAATATGTGACGGCAGTTGCGTTTGGACGTCCGAAGGGAGAGGTGTACCGGGAGCCGCAGAAGCTGAAGCGTCAGGCGGACGAGAAGATGATTGTCTGGAAAGAAGAGCCGGGAGAGAATCTTCGGATGATTATGAAGGCGGCTGTGGCAGCTCCTTCGGCCTGCAACCTGCAGCCCTGGCGTTTTGTGGCGTATGAGAATCGGGTGCATCTGTTCTGCAGAAAGAATTCGATGTTCCAAGCAGTGTTAAGTGATATTAGACTGCTCGATATGGGAATTATGATTGCGAACCTGTATACGGCGGCGGAGGAGCTGTGGCTGGATGTGAGCTTTTCCCGCTCCGAGATGCTGGCGGAGAAGCGATTTCAGAACAATGAATACATTACCACGGCTGTATTCCGGGAGAAAATATTCTGACGTGAGAGAGGGCTTGTGAGCAGGGAAAAGTCCGGAAAGCGGTTCCGTCGAATGCGGCCTGCATCCCGGAACAGGTGAAACCCGGACTCTTTCTGAAAAAAACTCTTTTCAAGCGTGACGGAGTATGATATAATATAAAGAAGGAGCGGATCCGTGAGGGTATTCCGCCCGTCAGTCCGGCGTTGGATGCCGGATGCGGCGTAGAATAAAAGGAGGCAGAATTATGAAGCACGTTAAGACATTAAACACCAGAAATTTAAAGGAATCCATGAAGAAGGGCGGATGCGGCGAGTGCCAGACTTCCTGCCAGTCCGCATGCAAGACTTCCTGCACCGTAGGAAATCAGAGCTGCGAGAACAAGTAAATCTTCGCGGCAGCGATAGGATATGCCGGCGCACCGGAATGAAAGCAGCGTTCGAACGACGCTGCTTTTCCTTGTGTTGCGGGAATTGATAAAAGTGATAAGAGGAAAAAGGAGAGTACCATGGTTCATCAGTATAAGAACAACGGATATAACATTGTAATGGATGTAAACAGCGGAGCCGTTCACGTTGTGGATGATTTGGCTTATGATGCGATTGCTCTGTATGAGTCGCATTCCAGGGAGGAGCTTACCGAGCTGCTAAAAGAGAAAGGGTATCAGGCGGAGGAGATCGCGGAGACGCTTGATGAGATCGCTTCGATGAAGGAAGATGAGACCTTATTTACCGAGGACATTTATGAGCCGTACATCGATCAGTTCAAAGAAAGGCAGACGGTTGTAAAGGCGCTCTGCCTTCATATTGCACATGACTGCAATCTGGCATGCCGGTATTGCTTTGCGGGAGAGGGCGAGTATCAGGGCGATCGTTCTTTAATGAGCTATGAAGTCGGCAAGCAGGCGCTAAATTTCCTGATTCAGAATTCGGGAAGCAGGAAGAATCTGGAGGTGGATTTCTTCGGAGGCGAGCCGCTGATGAACTTTAAAGTAGTAAAGGATCTGGTGGCTTACGGAAGATCGCAGGAAGCGCTTTACAATAAGAAGTTCCGCTTTACCCTGACGACGAACGGCGTTCTGCTCAACGATGAGATCATGGAGTTCGTCAATCAGGAGATGAGTAATGTTGTCTTAAGTATCGACGGCAGAAAGTGCGTTCATGACAAGATGCGCCCGTCGCGCAACGGCAAGGGAAGCTATGACCTGATTGTTGATAAGTTTAAGAAGCTGGCAGAATCCAGGAATCAGACGAATTATTATGTGCGCGGAACCTTTACGCACGAGAATCTGGATTTCTCGGAGGATGTAAAGCATCTTGCGGATCTGGGCTTTGAGCAGATATCCGTAGAGCCGGTGGTATCGCTTCCGACGGAGCCCTATGCGATCCGCGAAGAGGATATCCCGGTATTGAAGGAAGAGTATGATAAGCTTGCGAAGCTGATTCTGGAATACAGGAAGAATGGTAAGTGGTTTAATTTCTTCCACTTTATGATTGATTTAAGCGGCGGTCCCTGTGTGGCAAAGCGTCTGTCCGGATGCGGTTCGGGCACGGAGTATCTGGCCGTTACCCCTTGGGGTGATCTGTACCCCTGCCATCAGTTCGTGGGCGAGAAGGATTTTCTGATGGGAAATGTCTGGGAGGGTGTAAAGAATACGCCTCTCAGAGACGAATTCAAGCAGTGTAATGTATATGCGAAGGACAAGTGTAAGGACTGCTTTGCAAAGTTCTACTGCAGCGGCGGCTGTGCGGCGAACTCCTATAAGTTCCACGGCAGGATTACGGATGCGTATGATATTGGCTGTGAGCTTCAGAGAAAAAGAGTGGAGTGCGCGATCATGATTAAGGCGGCGGAAGCAGAGCAGGAGAGCGGAGAAGAGTAAGAGCTTGGAAAAGAGCAGGAGCTCGGAAGAGAGCAGGAGCCTGGGAAAAGGCAGGAACTCAGAAAAGGGCAGGAACTCCTTCCTGCAGAGGTTGGTTAGGAGGCATTGAGTTTTTATGAGAAAAAAGGAGAAGGGAATCGGATATCTGCAGCTGCTTGCAGTGCTTGCGGCTCTGGTGCTGCTCGGGGTGATTGCAGTATTCGGAATCGGAGAGAAGAAGCTTGGCAGTGCGAGCGATGTGAAGCTGGGGCTGGATCTTGCGGGCGGTGTCAGCATTACCTATGAGGCGGTCAAGGAGAATCCGACCGCGCAGGAGATGGAGGATACCCGGTACAAGCTGCAGCTTCGTGTGGATAATTACAGCACGGAATCCGCGGTGTATCAGGAGGGAGATAACCGAATCAATGTGGACATCCCGGGAGTAACGGACGCGAACGCGATCCTAAAGGAGCTCGGAAAAGCCGGAGCACTGCAGTTCAAGGATGAGGACGGCAATGTGGTGCTGGAGGGCTCGGATGTTGAGACGGCGGAGCCGATGGTATATAGTCAGAACGGTCTGAATCAGTACGCGGTCTCTCTGACGCTGACGGAGGAGGGCGCGAAGAAGTTCGAGAAAGCGACTTCGGAGAACGTTGGTAAGAGAATTCTGATCTATTATGACAACGAGATGGTCAGCGATCCGGTGGTACGCGAGACGATCAGCGGCAACAAGGCGAGTATTGACGGTCAGGCAAGCTATGAAGAGGCGCAGCAGCTGGCTTCCACCATCCGTATCGGCGCGCTGCCTTTGGAATTAAAGGAGGTTCGCTCCACGGTTGTCGGCGCAAAGCTCGGTTCTGAGGCAATTTCGACAAGCCTGATCGCAGGAGCGATTGGATTTGTGTTAATTCTGATTTTCATGATTGTGATGTATCGGATTCCGGGACTTGCGGCAAGCCTTGCGCTGTGTCTGTATGTTGCCATGATGATCATCTGCCTGAATCTGTTCGACGTAACTCTGACGCTGCCCGGTATGGCCGGAATTATCCTGTCAATCGGAATGGCGGTCGATGCGAATGTAATTATCTTTACAAGAATTCAGGAAGAGATTGGAGCGGGAAAGACGGTTCGTTCCGCGATGAAGAATGGATTTCACAAGGCAATGTCAGCGATTATTGACGGTAATGTGACCACTTTGATCGCGGCGGCTGTTCTGTATTTCCTGGGGTCCGGAACCGTGAAGGGATTTGCGCAGACCCTTGCGCTCGGTATTATTCTGTCCATGGTTACCGCACTGTTCCTTACCAAATTCATTCTGCAGGCGTTTTATCGAATCGGACTGGATTCGGAGAAGCTGTACGGAAGCATTGGAGAGAGAAAGACGAGGAATTTTATCGGGCATGCGAAAGTATATATTCTGATTTCTGCAGTTCTGATTCTGGCAGGCTTTGTGGGAATGGGTGTGAATAAAGCGAAGACCGGCAGCGCGTTCAATTATGGGCTGGATTTTATGGGAGGAACTTCAACAGAGGTAACATTTCCGGAAGATACGGCAGACATTACGAATACGGAGTTAGAAAAGCTGGTCAGCGACACGCTTGGAACGACGGCGGAGATTACAAAGGTGGAGGGAGCGAACAGCTTTCTCTTAAAGACAAGGGAGCTTTCTTTGGAGGAGCGTACCGCACTTGCGGATGAGCTTGTCGCGGAATACGGCGTGGATGCGGAGCTGATCTCCACTGAGAACATCAGCGGATCGGTCAGTGCGCAGATGAGGCAGGACGCGGTTGTCGCAGTGCTGGTTGCAGCAGTCTGTATGCTGATCTACATCTGGGTTCGTTTCCATAACTGGATCTTTGCGGTCAGCGCGGTTACTGCTTTGCTTCATGATGTGCTTGTAGTTCTGACGGTGTATGCGGTATGTTCGAAGATGATTCCGGTCAGCTCGACCTTTATTGCCTGCATGCTCACAATCGTGGGATACTCCATTAACGCGACTATCGTAATCTTTGACCGTGTACGCGAGAATATGAAGGAGAAGCTTAAGAAGGATTCTGTCGCAGAGATTGTGAATACCAGCATTACGGAGACATTTTCCAGAAGTATCAATACTTCCCTCACCACCTTTGTTATGGTTGCAGTGCTTGCGATTCTCGGCGTGGAGTCCGTTCGTGAATTCGCGATTCCGCTGATGGTTGGTATCGTGTGCGGCGCCTATTCTTCGATCTGCATTACCGGAACACTCTGGTATGCGATACACAGAAGAGTCGGGAAGACAGAACCGGAAGCATGAGAGGTAACATGAAAGAAAAATGGATGGTAAAGAATAAAAAAGCGGATTTTGCAGAGATGAGCAGGCGATTTGGCATCAGTGAGGTTATCGCAAGACTTATGGTGAACCGGGATATCAAAGAACCGGAGCAGATCGAAGCATATCTGCATCCTTCGAAGGAGAGGCTGCACCAGCCTCTCCTTATGAAAAATATGGGGGAAGCATGCGGGATCCTGCAAAAGAAGATTGCCCAAGGGAGCAGAATCCGGATTATCGGGGATTACGACGTGGACGGTGTCGTCTCTACTTATATATTATACACGGCGCTTTTGCGTCTGAGAGCGAATGTGGATTACCGAATACCGGACCGCATCGCGGATGGGTATGGTGTGAATCGTTCCATGATTGATCGGGCGGCGGACGATCAGATTGATACGATTCTGACCTGCGATAACGGAATCTCCGCGATGGAACAGGTGGAATATGCCAAATCGCTTGGCATGACCGTGATTGTAACCGATCACCATGATATTCCGTATGAAGAGGAAAAGCCGGAAGGAGTATCGGCCGGAGCGGAAGGCCCCGAAGGGATGACTGTACAGGAGGAACGTTCGGAAGCAGAGGGCCCAGGCGGAACGGAAGCGCACAGAAGGTATCTCATTCCGGCGGCGGACGCAGTCGTCAATCCAAAGCAGCCGGACTGTCCCTATCCGTTCAAGGGGCTTTGCGGAGCGGCAGTTGCCTATAAGCTGATACAGGCGTTATATGATGCGGCCGGAATCGGAAAAGAGGCGGAGGAATACATCCCGTATGCTGCAATTGCAACCGTCTGCGACGTTATGGAGCTGGCCGAGGAGAACCGTGTGCTGGTCAGCCTTGGCCTGACCAGCCTTCGAAGTACGCGGAATCCGGGCCTGAACCGACTGATTGAGCGAAACGGTCTGGTGCGGGAACGCCTCAGCGCATATCACCTTGGGTTCGTCATCGGGCCCTGCCTGAACGCGACCGGACGTCTGAAGACGGCGGTAAAGGGAGTAGAGCTTCTTCTTGCAAAAGATGAGGATACTGCGGACGCCCTTGCCGAAGAATTAAAGGAGCTCAACGATATCCGAAAGAACATGACAAAAGAAGGAGTGGAGGAAGCCGTTCGAATCGTAGAGGAGACCGGTCTGGAGCAGGACATGGTTCTGGTCATCTATCTTCCGGAGTGTCACGAGAGCCTTGCCGGAATTATTGCAGGCCGAATCCGGGAGCGATACAATAAGCCGGCCATTGTTCTGACGCAGAGCGGAGAGAACGCCAAGGGCTCGGCGCGTTCCATTGAGGCCTACAATATCTACGAGGAACTCACCAAATGCAGGGCCCTTCTGCTCAAATTCGGCGGGCATCCGATGGCGGCCGGTATGTCACTGAACCTAAGTGACGTAGAGGAATTCCGCAGGAGACTGAATGCGAACTGTACATTGACCGAGGAGGACATCATTCCGAAGATATCCATAGATGTTGTCATGCCGCTCGGCTATGTGACGGAGGAATTGTGTTCGCAGTTGGAATTACTGGAACCGTTCGGCAAAGGCAATGCAAAACCGCTGTTCGCGGAGAGAGACCTGATGATTCGAAGGGCGCAGCCAATTGGAAAGACCGCGAAATATTTTCGCTTCCTGGTGGAGAACGCATACGGAAGGCGTATGGAGGCGCTGTTCTTCGGGGATGGAGACGTATTAGAGGAGGAGCTTAAGGAGCGCTTCGGCGCGGACGAGGTTCGAAAGATGTTCCAGGGCAGGGAGAACTCAGTGAAAATGTCCGTCACATATTATCCTTCGATTAACGAATATAACGGGAATCGGAGCACGCAGATAGTGATTCAGAATTATCTGCTGTAGGGGGATATTGCGGATAAAAGCCTGACTCTGCAGCGGGGAGCGAAAATACGAACCGCGGGCCTTGACAGATAAATAAATTAGTGGTATGATACATCCGATACAGAGAATTGGAGACGTATCAAAACAGGAGCATATGCTCTTGTTTTGGTGCGTCTTTTTGGGTTCATAGGAATGTGATTCGCAATTCTCTTTTATTTTAGAAGGAAAGAGCCATGTATATCAGGGCGGAAATGAGGCAAACCATGTATGATGTAGCTGTGATCGGAGCAGGAGTTACGGGCGGAATGATAGCGCGTAAGCTTTCCTCGTATAATCTTACGATATGCCTGCTCGAAAAGGAAAATGATGTTGCCATGGGAGCGACAAGAGCGAACTCGGCGATTGTGCACGCGGGATTTGACGCGGAGGAAGGCACGCTGAAAGCAAAGCTGAATGTGAAAGGTTCCGAGATGATGAAGCAGGTAACCGACGAGCTTGGGGTAAAGTACAAGAATAACGGATCACTCGTTATCGGATTCAATGCGGAGGACAGAGCCGTCTTAGAAGGGCTTCTGGAACGCGGTCGGAAGAACGGAGTCCGCGACCTAAGAATCATTGAAAAAGAAGAGCTTGGCCGGATCGAACCCAATATTTCGAAGAACGTAATCTGTGCGCTGTATGCTCCGACCGGCGCAATTGTGTGTCCTTACGATCTTGCCATCGCCGCAATCGGAAATGCGATGGATAACGGGGTCAAATTAAAGCTGAATTTTGAAGTAACCGGAATCAAAAAGACGGAGGAGGGCTACGAGATCTCCTCGGGAGAAGAGAAGATATCCGCAAGATACATTGTCAACGCGGCAGGACTTTACGCGGATGCGATTGCGGCGATGGCAGGAGATACCTCCCTCCGTATCCGTCCCAGGCGCGGAGAATACATATTGCTGGATAAGGAGTGCGGCGGTCTTGTAACGCACACCATATTCCGTACCCCGTCCAAGATGGGAAAGGGCATTCTGGTTACACCTACGGTTGACGGCAACCTGCTGACCGGACCGACATCCGTGGATATGGAGGAGAAAGAAGATAAGGCAACTACCCCCGAGGGATTTGCAAGGATTATAAAAGAAGCCTGTGAGAATGTGGACGGGATTCCGTTCAATAAGACAATTACCTCGTTCTGCGGTCTTCGCGCGGTTGGAAATACCGGAGACTTTATCATTAACACGCCGTTGGAAGGATTTGTCAATGTGGCGGGAATCGAATCACCCGGACTGTCCGCATCACCGGCAATCGCGGAATATGTTGCTCAATTATTAGAAGAACAGGGACTTGCACTTTCCGCAAAAATGGATTATGATCCGTATAGAAAGTCCATGCACGCATTTCGTGAGGCAAGTATCGAGGAGAAGAACGCATTGATCCGAAAGGACAGAACGTACGGAAAGATTGTCTGCCGCTGCGAGGGCGTAACGGAGGGTGAGATATTAGAGGCGATCCGGACGAATCCGAAGCCATCTGACCTTGACGGTGTGAAGCGCCGTACAAGAGCGCAGATGGGAAGATGTCAGGGCGGTTTCTGCGGTCCTTATATTGTAGAGCTGTTAGCAAGAGAGCTTGGAATTCCGTATGATAAGGTTACCAAATCAGGCGGAGATTCTTATATCAATATCGGGGAAACGAAGGAGGACAGATAAGCCATGACAGATTTAGTAATAATCGGCGGCGGCCCTGCCGGAATGAGTGCGGCGGTTGCGGCATATGAAAGCGGAATTCGTGATATATTAATTCTGGAGAGGGATGAGAATCTCGGCGGCATTCTCCAGCAGTGCATTCATAACGGGTTCGGACTGCATAAGTTCGGAGAGGAATTGACAGGACCGGAATATGCGTGGAGATATGAGAAGAAGGTACGTGAGCTTGGAATTCCTTTTAAGCTGAACACGATGGTATTAGACATCACCGAAGACAGAGTCATTACGGCGACGAGCAGTGAGGAAGGCGTATTTCAGATACAGGCAAAGGCAATCATTCTGGCGATGGGCTGCAGAGAGCGTTCCAAAGGCGCTCTGAATATTGCGGGAACCCGTCCTGCAGGTATCTACAGCGCCGGTACCGCGCAGAAGTATGTGAACCGGAAGGGATACATGCCGGGGAAGAATGTCGTTATTCTGGGATCCGGAGACATCGGCCTGATTATGGCAAGACGTATGACCTTAGAGGGAGCGTCCGTTAAGGCGGTCTGTGAATTAATGCCCTATTCCGGCGGACTTGCGAGAAATATTGAGCAGTGCCTGCATGACTTTAACATTCCGCTGAAGCTGAGTACAACGGTTGTTGAGATTCACGGAAAAGACAGAGTAACCGGGGTTACGATCGCGGCGGTTGATGAGCGCAGGCGCCCGATTCCTGAGACAAGAGAATATATTCCCTGTGACACGCTGCTGCTATCGGTGGGCCTGATTCCGGAGAACGAATTATCCAAGAGTGCCGGTATCAGCCTGGATCGAATCACAGGAGGAGCCGAGGTTGACCAGGACAGACAGACCTCAGTGGAAGGAATCTTTGCCTGCGGCAACGTGCTTCATGTACATGATCTGGTTGACTATGTATCGGAGGAGGCCGAGATTGCGGGCAGAAGCGCAGCGGAATACATTAAGGGAGCCAAACCGGGAGATGAGTCCGTCAGAATCACGACGGACGGCAAGGTTCGCTACACCGTTCCTCAGAGAGTAACGGCGGACAAAGCAGTGAACGTCTATTTCCGCGTAGCGGATGTGTATAAGAATGTAACGATACAGGTTTACCGGGACGGTGAGCCGGTATATGCAAAAAAGAAGGCAAGAGTTGCACCCGGAGAGATGGAGACGCTTCGAATCGGAGAGGATATCATTAAGGGAGCAAAGGAATTGAAGCTTGGATTGGAGGTTTCGGGACAGTGAAAAGGAATCTGACCTGTATCGTATGCCCGATGGGCTGCAGCATTGAAGTAGAGTTAGACGGAGCGAACGTACTTTCCGTCACCGGAAATACCTGTAAAAGAGGCGCGGAATACGCGAAGAACGAGTGCACGAATCCGAAGCGGACGGTTACGTCGACCGTAAGATGTGAGAATGGCGAGATCATTTCCGTTAAGACGGACAGAGCCATTCCGAAAGACAAGATGCAGGAATGCATGAAATTGATTAATAACGCCAGACCCTGCACGCCGATTGCAATCGGGGATATTATCCTTTCCGATGTATTTGGAAGCAATGTAGTAGCGACGCAGCACAGTGCGGCACACAATTCTTAAGATAGACAAAACCGGTTCAGAAGCGGGAACGGACGGGACGGCACAGGTGCCGGAGGTACATAGGACAGGAAAAGACGGTACAGATACCGAAGGCATACAGGACAGGAAAAGTAAGGCACAGGAGGGAAGAGACTCATGAATAAAGTGAAAAAAGGCGCGATTATCGCGGCGGTGCGGACGGAGGAGGAGTTCGAGGAGGTATTTCGCTCGAAGGCGGAGGTGATCTTTGACTTGAACCCCGACCTGCTGACGCTCGCCGAACGGGTAAGAACGGTTCATGCGGCCGGCCGGAGTCTGTTCATTCACCTGGACCTTGCGGCCGGTATCGGAAAAGACAAAAGCGGGATTCAATTTGTCAAAGACGCGGGGGTTGACGGTGTAATCAGTACGCGGGTGAACATTATTAAGCTGGCTCGCGAGGCCGGACTCTTTACCGTGCAGAGATTTTTCGTTGTGGATTCCCGTTCTGTTGATACGACGGTCGAAGGGCTGAAGGCATCCAGAGCTGATATGATTGAAGTAATGCCGGGTGTAGTTCCGAAAACAATACGCAAGCTGAAAGGAAGAATTGAGGTACCGATTATCGCGGGCGGTCTGATTGAGACGGTCCAGGAAGTAGAAGAAGCGCTTCGCTGCGGAGCGGGAGCGGTATCAACGGGCAGGCGGGCTCTTTGGAATTTGAAAGTTTCCTATTCAGAATCATAGAAAAACATGTAAGACGGAGGAAAAAGTAATGAGCGATTTAAAGCAGAAGAAGCTGTACCTGCTTGATATGGATGGAACCTTGTACATTGATAACCAGCTTTTTGACGGAACGCAGGAATTGCTGGCGCACATTAAAAAGATTGGCGGCAAATACATGTTCCTTACCAACAATTCTTCAAAAAGTGTGGATAAGTATATTGAAAAATTGAACAGCCTTGGGATTAAGGCGGAAGCGGATGATTTCCTGACTTCGACCAACGCAACGGTTCTGTATCTTCAGGACAAGAACTACAAGAAAATATATGCGTTTGGAACCGCGTCCTTTAAGGAGCAGCTGGCAGCAGGCGGCTATCCCATTACTGACAGGCTGGAAGAGGGAATTGACTGTCTGTGCATGGGATTTGACACGGAGCTTACCTTCCAGAAATTAGAGGATGCCTGCATCCTGCTTGGAAAGGGAGTGGATTATATCGCAACGAATCCGGATTGGGTCTGCCCGACCTGGTACGGTTACGTTCCGGACTGCGGTTCCGTATCGGAGATGCTCTTTCGGGCAACCGGAAGACGCCCCATATTCATCGGAAAGCCGCAGCCTGAGATGGCGCTGCTTGCGATAAAAGAAACCGGATATGCCGCAGAAGAGACCGTGCTGATCGGAGATCGGCTATACACGGATATTGCCTGCGGAGTCAATGCCGGAATCAGCACGATCTTCGTCTTA
This sequence comes from Lachnospiraceae bacterium, assembly GCA_017623215.1. Lineage (GTDB taxonomy): Bacteria > Bacillota > Clostridia > Lachnospirales > Lachnospiraceae > Caccomorpha. The sequence continues at coordinate 79,254 of JAGAPO010000052.1, forward strand.
AGCGGTGAGGGAACCATGGAGGATCTGGAAAAGAGTGATGTAAAGCCGGAATTCATCTACCAGAGCGTGAAGGAGATCCTGCAGGATATCCGGAGATAAAAGGAGGAGTTGCTATGAATACGATAAAGATAGAAGCCAAGCAGGCATTTATGATTGCACACAGAGGAGTGAGCGGGCTGGAGCCGGAGAATTCGATTCCGTCTTTTACCGCGGCCGGGAATCGCAGCTACTATGGAATTGAGACCGATATCCATGTAACGAAGGACGGAAAATTTATCGTAATCCATGATGAGCAGACCGGAAGAGTGGCAGGAGAAGATGTGAATGTGGAAGAATTGACGTATGATGAGGTCAGGAAGCTTCGGCTGAACAATATCTGCGGCTGGGAGAGATGGAACCATCTGGAAGACAATCCGAAGAGCAGACCGGACTTGATTCTGCCAAGTCTTGAGGAATACGTCAATATTTGTAAAAAGTACGAAAAGAAATGTGTTCTGGAGCTGAAGAATCGGTTTAGCCGTGAGGATATTGTGAGAGTGGTAGAGCAGATTAAGGAACTTGGATATCTGGAGAATGTAATCTTTATTTCGTTCGTTCTGGAGAATCTGATCGACCTTCGGTCATTGCTTCCGGAGCAGGAGCTGCAGTTCCTGGTTGGCAAATGGGAGGAAGAGACCGTTGACTGGCTGAATCAGTATTCACTTGAGCTGGACATTGCCCACACGATTTTAACAAAGGAGATAATTGATCTCGTCCATGCCAACAACCATAAGGTTAATTGCTGGATCTGCAATCGAAAGGAAGATGCGGACAGGCTGATCGAGTGGGGCGTTGACCTGATCACTTCGGATATTCTGGAGGATTGTCGGGCTGCGGAAAAATAAAAGAACCGGACACAAACAAATGAAAAAGAGTAACAGTTCGGGATTATGAACGGTATGGAATCGGTGAGCTGCGATTGTGATACGCTCTTATTAAGCCATTCGGAACGAGACGAATATGATGCGGCATAAGCCTGCAAAGCAGCAGAAGAGACAGCGCTTTGCAGGCTGTATCCGGAGGCGTCTCGGGATATAAGACCGGATTGCCGGGATAACGGCAGGGGAATGATATGACCAATCTGTGCCCGGGTCAGAGATGCATTTTTTCGCGGTGTGCGGAGCCTTTCGCCAATTTGCATAGATACCTCCCATGATTGTGATACTGTTAGTATATCATAATAGGGAAGGAACGCAATGGCGTGTTTCGCAAGTTTGAGTGGGAAAGAATACAACTGACAGTTGAGGTGTGCAGTGCTCCGAACAGACAGCTATGCCAAAGCTTCTGTTATTCCGTCTTCATCAGTCCGGCCTTCAACAGCGCGGGTCTCAGCGCACAATAAAGCACGCTTGCAATCAGGACAGAAGTGATCGCGTTCACTGTAGTTGCTGCAGCGCCAATCTTTGCCAGTGCGGAGGCAAGCTCCTGCGGAACGCCAAGAATATAGTTCTTGTAAAAATATCCAACAATCGGATCAGCAAAAATGTTAAATACCATGCCGCAGGCACTTGCAATTACCGTCCAGCGTACGATATAGCCCTTTGTATGCTCCTTCTTCAGATGAGCAATCTTATGGGCAACCAGTCCTACAATCAGTCCGATACAGAGCTTTAAAAGGAATGTCTTGGGTGCGCTGGTTGCGTATCCGCTTGTCAGGTCTGCAATGGTCATACCGACAGCGCCGGCCATCCCGCCCCAGGTACCTCCAAGCAGCAGCGCCGCAAGTACACAGAACGCATTACCGAAATGAATCGCGGTCTTTTCGGTTCCGACCGGAATATCAAAACGGAAGAACTGAAAACCTATGTAACAAAGAGCTGCCAGCAGAGCTGCCTGTGCAAGTTTCGTAACATTAAAAGAATGTCCGTTGGAATTTTTCGTTGTACTCATGTGAAAATCCTCCTAATTTGTAATCTGTATTGCATGAAATCAATATCTGTGGGCCTATGGTATCATTAAACTGGTATCATGAAAACGGCCAGAATAATATTTTTTAATAGTGCCAGTTTGGGCAAATTGAGCGGCGGAATCAAGGAAATATGGAAGCGGTCTGTTATCCGCATCGCGGAGTTCCCGCGGCTCTTTACATTCTGACGCCAATCGGCTATAATTAAATTGTATGCGGTTCGTTCAGATAAGGAACGGCTGAATAAAAGATACGAGGGAAGGACGATGAGAGTACAAGTATGATAA
>JAGAPO010000053.1 GCA_017623215.1 Lachnospiraceae bacterium
ATTGCTGCACAGGCCATCGGTGAACCCGGTACACAGCTCACCATGCGTACGTTCCATACGGGCGGCGTTGCCGGTGACGATATCACACAGGGTCTTCCTCGTGTCGAAGAGCTTTTCGAGGCAAGAAAGCCGAAGGGCCTTGCCATCATCGCAGAGTTCGGCGGCGTTGTCGCAATCCGTGATACGAAGAAGAAGCGCGAGGTTGTTGTAACGAACAACGAGACCGGCGAGTCCAAGGCATACTTAATTCCTTACGGCTCCAGAATCAAGGTTATGGAAGGAGACGTACTGGAAGCCGGTGACGAGCTGACAGAAGGAAGCATTAACCCGCACGACCTCTTAAAGATTAAGGGTGTCCGCGCGGTTCAGGACTATATGATTCGCGAAGTACAGAGAGTATACCGTCTGCAGGGTGTTGATATCAACGATAAGCATATCGAGGTTATCGTACGCCAGATGCTGAAGAAGATTCGCATTGAGAAGAACGGAGATACCGAGCTGCTTCCGGGAACCCTCGTTGATATCCTTGAGTACGAGGACATCAATAATGAGATGATTGCCCAGGGCAAGGAGCCCGCGGAAGGCAAGGCGGTTATGCTTGGTATCACCAAGGCATCCCTTGCAACCAACTCCTTCATGTCCGCAGCATCCTTCCAGGAGACCACCAAGGTTCTGACAGAAGCTGCAATCAAGGGCAAGGTTGACCCGTTAATCGGTCTGAAGGAGAACGTAATCATCGGCAAGCTGATCCCTGCCGGAACCGGTATGAAGAGATACCGTTCGGTTAAGCTCAACACAGATGAGCAGGTAGAGCTTAAGGTTGCCGAAGAATACGATAACATTTCCGAAGAAGGACTGTATGAGGGCGATTCCTCTTACGACGACATGACATTCTCGGAGGATGAGGAGCATGGAGAATATGATGACTACTCCGAGCCGACGGATGAGGGTCAGGATGGATTCGCAGAGGAAGAGGAATACGAGGACGAGAACTAAAACGGTTCTCCCGATAGAAGTGTTCTGAAAAACACGAAAAAGAATAAAGAATGAATCGAAGGCCAGGAAGAGCAGCGGATGCTTTTCCTGGCCTTTTTGATAGACTTGTCTCTCGCGTCCATTTATGTTATACTGATCCTAACAACAAAGAACGGAGGACAAGACGATGCCATATAATCAGACTTCTGTGGAAGAACGGCTTGACATGGCGCTGCACATCGCCGAGTATTCCGTCAGCAACCCGATGCTTCAGGAACTGGCGGATGAGGGCTGCGCAGCTGCCGAATACTATTTGGGACTGCGCTATTACGATGGCAGCGGATTTGAGGAGAATATTCCGGAAGCTGCAAGGCGGTTTGCACACGCGCTGCTTCTGGGACATGAGCCGGCCTGTGAGGGGCTTGGACGCTGCTGGAAGAGAGAGGAACTCCCTGCGGCTGATAAAGAAGCGCTGTTGGACCGGCTGCGGCAGCAGGCGGAGCAGGGGAATGGGAACAGTATCTATATCATCGGTCTGATTCGGGAAGAGGAAACCGCGGCAGCAGAAGCCCTTCCTTACTATGAAAAGGCGGCAGCACTTGGGAACTCTGAGGCACTTTATCGCCTGGGCGTATATTATCACAATCTTGACGAAGAGGAGAAGGCCGTGGAATACTTCCAAAGGGCAGCGAAGCAGGAGAACGGGAAAGCCGCTTATTGCCTTGGGAATTACTATATGTATGGGGAAGAGGCGGTTCGGGATTACGCGCAGGCATTCGCCTGTTATCAGGCGGCGCAGTCAGAAGACCTCGGCAGCTTTCAGCTGGGCTGTTGCTATGAACACGGGATTGGGACAGGAAAAGATGCCGAACTGGCGGCCGCTTACTATGATGATTATCTGGAAGGAATTGAGCTGCCCGTCTCTGCGCTTGGCAGGCTGATTGAGTTCGACGGGGAAGAGGAGGGGGACCACGCGATCGCCGCAGAGCTTGGCCTTGGCAGGTGCCTGCTGCAGATGGACGAGGAAGATACGTTCCGGTTCGGCAGCGCCAAAGAGCATCTAAAAGAGGTCTGGGAGAATGGAAGCGGAATGGAAGCGGAATGGAAGCGGCAGAGGCAGTCTATTATCTTGGCCTTATCAACATTTACGGGATTGGAATTAAGACAAACCTGCAAGACGGCCTTTCGTATATGGAGTCTGCGGCGGAACAGGGATTCACAGAGGCGCTGGCATTCCTGAGACAGAAGGACGAGCAGGATGCGCGTTTGCAGGCCGCAATAGAGGCAGGCAAAGCAGACGCCGAACTGCGAAGAAAGGAAGCGCTCCTGCGCCTGTCCATTCTGGAACAAAAGGGACTTGGTCCGGAAGCCAAAGAGGGATTCGAGGAAGCGGGACTGCCGGGAATTTCATTTGATGACGCTTATGGAGTGAATTCTTTCACGCCGGACAGTGCGGCGGATTATGAAGAGATCCGAGAATGCATAAAGGAGTTCGAGAACCGGGATGCGACCGTCTATTATATTCAGCATTCCCTCACCTTCAGCGGTACGATGGTCAGCCTGTTCTTCGTGTCGAACCATCCATCGGAGTGGAAGGCGGATCGTGAGGATTTGCTGAAGGAGCGGCCAATCGTTGCGGTTGCGAACCTGAGAGACGATTATATCGAAGTCGGGTCGATTCGATTCCTGATTCAAAAGAACGGCATGGAGCGTCTGCAATAGGAAGGACAGAGGCGGAGATTGAGAAAGAAAGCGCTGCAAAATAGCGGATGCAGCGTTTTCTTTGGGTTGCTGACGAAGGATGTCCAGCGTAACAATCTTGATATATCAATCATGCTATAGCCGATTACCTTACCTAAAAGCGACGGCAGACGCCTCCGCTCCTGCGTAATCGGGCGTCAGATATCCCAGCACATAGAACCCGGAGCCGACTCTTCCGTTCGAAGCCGCCGCCTCGCGAACCTTAATCCTAACACAGTTGCTTTTGTGCTCTTCCCACGAGGTATTTCCCTCCGCGGTGCGAATCTGTACCTTTTCGCCGGAGGATTTGGCGGCCTGATAATCGCCCTCTGTTCCGAGCACCAGGCCGACATGGCAAATGCTTCCAAGCGATGTGCCGGAGCCATAATAAATAATATCACCGGGAACCGGCGTATAATCCGAATCGAAGGAATGCCAGGAGGCGCTGCAGTATTTCAGCATATAGCTGCGTAAAGAGGCACATCCGCCGACGCAGATATAACCTTCCTTTCGGTTGTTCGTATGCGGAATCACGCTGTCCGGGACACCGGCCTGGATCGCGTTATACACAACAAAATACGCGCACCACGGCGAACCGGAATCGCCGAAATAGGAGTTGTATTTGTTGCGGCTGGTCAGATACGGATCATCGACAGCCTCGGCCTCTCCAATCGCCTGTGCGCAGAACAGTTCGGCAAGCGAAGGAGTCACGGCTTTCGCTTCTTCCGCGGAAAGTCCAAGATAACGGCCAAGCTCATAGTAGGCAAGGAGTGTTCTGGAATCCTCGGCGTATTCGGTCAGATAATAAAGCGAATGACGGAGTCTTGCGCGGCAGGAACGGGTACTGCTCTCGGCGAGCTCTTTTAGGGGCTCGAGCAGCTCTGCGGTCTGCTCGAATTCCTCCTGCAGGGCATCCAGAGAATCATTGCCGGAGAGGAATGTTCCGCGATCAAGGCTGCCGAGACGGTAAGCCTCGGTACGAAGCTCCATGATTGCGGATATGTAGGTTTCACAGACAAGGCGGGCTTCTTCATATTCGTCAGGGTAATATTGTCCGATGCGGGTTAACGTAACCCTCAGCTTGTTCGACGTAGCCAACAGTTCATCAAACCAGTCGGAGAGGAATTCTGCGACATTTGAAGGCAGCGCCGACTCAGTCTCTCTTACCGATTCCTCATCTGCTTCCAGAAGATAAAGAGCGGGAAAAAGCTCGTCCAGCTGTTCGAACGCGGAATCCAGTTCTGCCGCCGGAAGAGGAGTGGGGACCGCAGCTTCCTCGGAAATGAGCAGCGTATCGGCGGAATCCGCTGCCGGGGGCGTATCGGCCCCCGAAGCTGCGTCCGTTGTCGGGACCGCATCCGCTTTCCGGGCAGTGACCGAATGTGCCGCCCGGGCAGTTCCGGGCGTAAAAAATACCGCTGATATCATTGCGATCAGCAGGAGAGAAGTAAGATAATATCGAAACCGTGTCTGCATACGAAGAAACCATCCTTTTCTTTTGTTAATAATAGTATATCTTATTAATAGTAGTATATCGCGGCTGCCGTGCGATTGCAATCCCGAAATCAATTTGTAATTGCGTTATTTTGTACGGAATGGTATACTGAACATAACTGACGGGACGTCGAACGTATAAGAAAGGGTGAAAGCAGATGAGAGAGTTATCAAATGACAGGAGAGCACGGAGAATCGGTTCCTTTTTTCTCGTGCTAATGCTGCTGATAAGCGGTCTGATTCCGGCGCAGCCAGTCCGTGCGAAGGCTGATATGAAGATTGACTCCGCATCCAGGATATTGTATCTTGGCGGAAGTGACATATCCGGAACCGCGGATGAGTACGATTTCTACATTAAGAATAAGCCGTCCGATTACAAAAAGCTTTATACATTTACCTGGACATCGTCAAAGAAGAAGGTGGCGACCGTGAATAGTGCAGGGCTTGTAAAGGCGGTCGGCACGGGAAAGACAACGATTACCTGTACGATTACATTGAAAGAGACCGGGGAGACGGTGCTTGAGACCTCCGCTGCGGTTACGGTAAAGCAGAATGCAAAAGCGGTTAAGATCAGCGGTTATCCGGAGGATAAGACCGCGGTGGTCGGAGAGACCGTGGATTTCAGCCGGAAGATGACGCCGAAGACCGGGAAGAGCACCGCGACCGATAAGACCAAATGGGTATTAACGAACAATACCGCTGATGCAAGAGTAACGCAGTCGAACGGTAAGGTAAAGGCATCCCAGCCGGGAAGCTATACGATTACCGCATATACCTACCAGTCCGCGTCATATCCGCTTACGGAAGAGGAGAACGGCGAATATACCGGTTATACCGCGGTATCGAATTCGATTACCATAACGGTAATTGATCAGGAGACAGCGGATACGCAGGACGATTACGCGGAACAGATATTAAAGCTGGTCAATGAGGAGCGTAAGAAGGCCGGAGTCCCGGAGCTGGTGATGGATGATGCCGTTACGGAGGTCGCCAATCTCCGGGCGAAGGAGCTTGTTACCCTGTTCTCCCATACCAGACCGGACGGTCAGGACTGTTTCAGCGCAATCACGGAAGCGGGCATCTCCTACCGGGGTCTCGGAGAAAATATCGCTTACGGGTATCAGACCCCGGAGGCCGTTATGAAGGGGTGGATGAATTCCGAGGGACACCGGGAGAACATCCTGTACGAGGCATTTGACGGAATCGGCGTAGGCTATTACGTAGAGAATGGCCGTGCGTACTGGGTGCAGATGTTCATTGCGTATTAGTGATAACAGCGGAGAAGGAACCGTTATAGATTTCCTACGAGGAAATCCTTGATTACCGCGAAGAACTCCCGGACATAATAATGAATCGTAACCGGCTGGAATTTCGCTGCCCCGAGCCCCTGGACGTGTGTCAGGCCCTGCTTTTTCGCGATCTGAACAGCTCGGAAGATGTGGAAGTTATTGGATACGACGGTTACAGGAAGAGAATCATCTCCGATGATCTCGCGGCTGAACAGAATATTTTCGACGGTACTGGAAGAGCGGTCCTCAAGCAGGATTCGCTCTTCTTCTATGCCCTTTTCGATGAGACCTCTGCGGATCGCCTCAGCCTCGGATATCATTTCGCCGGTTCCCCGGCCGCCGGAGCAGATTGCGACCGCAAGCGGATACTCTTCCAGATATTCCGCCGCGGCGGTAATCCGATCCTGCAGAACTTTAGAGGGAGTCTCGCCGCGGACCTGTGCGCCAAGAATGATGACATACTCCGGGGCTTCCTTCGGCCTGCGAAGCGCCGTAAATACCAGAACGCCCTCGAATATTACAAATACCAGAACCAGACTCCAGAAGCTTCCAAGGAACCACCCGGAGAAGCGTGCCGGAATGCGTGGTATGAGCAGGGACAATCCAAGCGCCGCGGCAGCAAGCAGAATCCAGAACCACAGGAACGAAGTTCGAATTCCGGAGAAAGCCGCGAGGACCAGAAAATATATCACGGACAACGCGGATACGATCCGAAGAATAATAGAAGTAAAATGCATAGGGGAGATTCACCAGCCTTTCTTAAGTAATATATAAAGTAATGTATAATCAGGATCCTGCAGAATGCGGACAAAATACATCGTCCGCCGGGCGGTTCTGTATTTTGTCAGGTTATGTTATGTCAGGAAACATAGAGGCGCATGATCAAGCATTCTGCATGGTCCCATTATGCAGGAAAGACTGTGAAAATACAAGGAATAAAATCTTAATATTCTTTAAGGTTTCCTAAAAAAGTCATTTGTTCCCGAACGCCATTCGGTAAAGCGGGAGCCGTTGAATGGATCTTCATGGAAAGAGTCTCCTGCAGCTTTTATTTGCGGCTGACCGATACGAGAAACAGGCAGCGGCTGTTAATAAAAATTTAATTTGTCAAAAGTGTGCATTGGGTTGACTTACCATGTTAACTAAAGTACAATATATCTATTATAGGTCAATTTGTACGAATTCGCGATAGAAAAGTAAGGTATTGAATACAGAAAACAGGAATTGGATTCGGTAAGATAGGGATCAGGTTCGGGAATTTGTACAGGAGCGCGGAGCGGGACGGTGCCGGCGAAAGAAGAATGATAGGAAGGAATGTTGCAGGAGGTTACACTCCTTTGTATACAGAGTCAAAAACAAGTCAAAAAGAAAAGGAGAGAATGATCATGAAGAAAGAATTAAGCAGGTACACACAGGTATTTAACTGGATTGGAGCAGCACTGATGGTGATTTTGGTTGTCCTTCAGTTCCTTCCGTTCTGGAACTACGGAGAAGGAATCAAGTCCATCAACTCTTATGTCTGGTTCACATCGAAGTGCGGTGATTTGGAAGATTATTTAATCGAGACCACAGGCTTTGCGGGAGAGGGATATTTTGTTAATTCGATGGTGCTGATGCCGATTCTTGTGCTGATTATCGCTGTTGTCGGCGTTGTAGTATGTGTGCTTAAGTCCGATGAATTCGCAGCTGCAGTCGCTCCGATCGCCTGCGGACTGGTCGGTGCATGGGGGTATCTTACCAAGCCTGCGTATCAGCTCGGAACCAACTGGGTGCTGCATCTTGCAGTTTGTGCGGTAATGCTGATTATCGGTGTGGTTTCTCTGATCATCGGAATAAAGGATGCGACCGCAGGAGAGACATTAGAGCCTCAGCAGGCCTGAACGGTGTACAGAGGACTGCCTGGCAAATAATTTGCTTTTTCTCTGTTTCTCTGTTATAATCAAGAGCAAAATGGATGCATCGGTATGGAGGACTTTGTAAATACTATCGAAGGAAAGGGAGATCGGAGCGGAAAAGCCGGAGACGGTGCTGCCCTCCGATACAGAGTCCTCTTCCTTCCCGGATGCATGTAAAGAAAGCGCTAAGATACCATTACGATATTGAGCCCGGAAAGGAAGCGTGTTACAATTTATGAAGAACCAGGTGGCGAACCATTTTGTAAGCAAGAACAAGAACAGGAACAGGAAGGGACAGGCAGAATCCATGAGAAAGACCAAAATTGTATGTACATTAGGACCTTCGACAAAAGATGAACAGGTTTTAAGAGATTTAATGCTGAATGGCATGAGCGTTGCGCGAATTAACTTTTCGCACGGAACGCATGAGGAGCATAGAGAGACGATCCGCAAGGTGAAAGAGATCAGAAAGCAGCTGAATCTTCCGGTTGCTCTGCTTTTGGACACAAAGGGGCCGGAGATTCGCCTTGGGAATTTTGAGAATGGGCGGATCGAACTTAAGAAGGGTCAGACGTTTGTGCTGACCTCCAATGATGTGATGGGCAATGAGAATATGGTATCCATCACGTATAAGAATCTGATGCAGGACGTTGGGCCGGGCAATCGGATTCTGATTGACGACGGATTAATCGGGATGGAGGTCCTTAGCGTGACCGACACCGATATTGTGTGCCGTGTACTGAATCCGGGCGTCATCTCCAACCATAAGGGTGTGAACGTTCCGAATGTGGAGCTGAGTATGCCTTACATCAGTGAGAAGGACTACAGTGACATTGTATTCGGTATTGAGAATGAATTCGATTTTATCGCGGCTTCGTTTACAAGAAGCGCGGATGATATTATGCAGATCAAGAAGATTCTGCACGAGCACGGCTGCAGCAATATTAATATTATTGCCAAGATTGAGAATATGCAGGGTGTTGAGAATATTGACGAGATTATCCGTGTCACCGATGGAATCATGGTGGCAAGAGGTGATATGGGCGTTGAGATTCCGCTCGAAGAGGTTCCGATTATTCAGAAGGTTATTATTAAGAAAGCCTGCAACGCCGGCAAGCGCGTTATTACCGCGACGCAGATGCTGGATTCTATGATGAAGAATCCGCGTCCGACCAGAGCCGAGGCGACCGATGTTGCGAATGCAATCTACGACGGAACGAGCGCGATTATGCTTTCCGGCGAGACGGCAGCAGGTCTGTATCCCATCGAGGCGCTTAAGACGATGGATCGCATTGCAAGACGTACGGAGATGGATATTGATTATGAGAAGCGGTTCCGCGAGCGTATGAACGCAGATAATCCGGACATTACGAATGCAATCTCTCACGCGACCTGTATGACTGCGATGGATCTGAACGCGGCCGCGATTATTACGGTTACGAAGTCCGGAAGCACCGCGCGCATGATTTCCAAATACCGTCCGAGCTGTCCGATTATCGGCTGCAGTCCGGAAGAGCATGTATGCAGACAGATGAACCTGTCTTGGGGTGTTCAGCCGCTTTTAATTGCCGAGGAGAATGATACGGATGAGCTGTTCGATCATGCGGTGGATGCGGCGGAACAGGCCGGATATATCTCAGCAGGTGAGATTGCGGTATTAACCGCGGGCGTTCCGCTCGGAATATCCGGAACGACGAACCTGATTAAGGTACATGTCGCAGGACATGTGCTGCTGCACGGCAAGGGACTGAACGGAAAGAAGGTCTGCTCGAATCTGTGTGTCTGCGAGACGGTAGAGGAGCTGCAGAAGAACTTTAAGCCTGGGAGCATTATTGTTGTGAAGGATACGACCAATGAGATGATCCCCCAGTTAAAGGAGGCGGGAGCCATCATTGCCGAGGAAGCAGGAATGAACAGCCACGCGGCGGTTGTGGGGTTAAGCCTTGATATTCCGGTTATCTTAGGCGCTGCGAATGCAACCAAGATATTAAAGTCCGGTGCCGTAGTAACGGTGGACGGCGAGACCGGAATTGTAAGCTACAGCAAATAAGGAATCATAGGGCGGAGGATGCTTATTCATCCTCCGCCATTCTGTATCCGATTCCAATCTCTGTAAAGATATATTCCGGGTCAGCCGGATTCTGTTCTAATTTTCTGCGGATATTGGCCATGTTGACGCGCAGAATCCGATTGTTGCTGTCCGCATAGGGGCCCCATATTTTTGTGATAATCGTATCATAGGTCAGTACCCGCCCGGCGTTCTGGGCAAGGAGCTCCAAGATGCGGAATTCAATCTGTGTCAGATGGATATCCTTCCCCGCCAATGTTACCGTATGCCGATCAAAATCCAGAACCAAATCCTTGATTTTGCAGCAGGCTGTCCCGGCATCCGTTCCGGATGTTTTCCGGCTGTGGCGGATGGCGGTGCGGATTCTCGCAAGAAGCTCCGAGGTGCCGAACGGTTTGGTGATGTAATCGTCCGCTCCTGCGTCGAGTGCTGCAACCTTTTCGGTTTCGAGCGTTCTGGCCGAGATTACAATAATCGGGATCTGCGACCATTCGCGAAGCGAATGCAGGACCTCCATTCCGTCGATATCAGGGAGCCCGAGGTCCAAAAGAATAATATCCGGACACCGGGACGCTGCGATGCTTAAGGCCTCTCTGCCTTCCCTGGCCTTCAGAACCCGGTAATCGTTCGAGTCCAGAACTGCACTCATAAAATTCAATATCGTCTCTTCATCTTCAATAATTAAAATCGTGGTCTTATTCTTCATCGGGATTCCTCCTTTCGGGAATGTGTAGCTTTGTCTGGCGCGGTATCCGGAACGGTGGCTGCTGCGCAGGTTCCCTCCAGCGGAAGCGTAAAGGAGAACACCGCTCCGTGCCCGTAATTGTGTGCCTCTATGGTACCGCCGTGCGCCCGTATAATGGACTTGCAGATAGACAGGCCGATACCCATGCCTTTATGGGAATCGGAACCGGAATTCTTTCCCGGAAGGACTCCTTCAAACAGGGTGGAAGAAGCTTCTTCGGTAATTCCGGGGCCGCGGTCGATGACGCTGATCTGAACTCCGTGATTTGACAGATTGGCCGTGAGGCGGATAGGATTTTGAATTCCCGCGTATTTAACCGCGTTCTCAAGGAGATTAATAATAACCTGCTCAATCAGGGTGGCATCAACCGGAACCAGGATGAAATCATCGGGAATCTGAACCTGAATCTTTGCCTGCGGATACCGCTTTTTCAGGCGGAACACCGACTCGGATATCAGCTCCTCCAACGGTTCCTCGGTCTTGTTCACGCTCGCGGAATCCTGGTTAATGCGCGTGACGGTAAGAAGATTTTCCACCATATGAAGAAGCCAGTTGGAATCATCGTGAATCTGTCGGATTAACGCGTCCTTTTGTGCCTCATCAAGCGGCGTCTCAATACACGCGGCGCTCGCGCCGATAATGCCGGTCAGCGGAGTGCGCAGGTCGTGGGATACGGCGCGCAGAAGATTGGCGCGCATCTTCTCCTTTTCGGTCTCCAGCGTCAGCGCGTAGTGCTTTTCATTCAGTTCCTTCATGCGCTGCTCACGCAAAAGAGCAAGGCGGAGCTGTTCCCGAAGCCGCGCTGTAGTGGTGCAGGTAATCAAAGAGATTGCGAGCATACCGAGGAAGGTGAATGGATATCCGGTTCTGGAAAAATCCAGGCGGAAGAACGGGTAGGTGAAAAAATAATTCACTCCGATCACGCCCGCGATACTTGCGAAGATACCGTACCAGTAGCCGTCCGTATACCGCGAGATCAGTACAATTGCAAGGAGGTAAGAGATCGCTTCATTGACCACGGTTTCCGTCAGAGTACAGAACAGGGCGGAAAGAGCGGTTGCGAGGAGGAGAAGTGATATGGTGATGAGGGTATTCTTAAGCGTTTTATGCAGTGTATTCTTTTGCATGGAGAGTTCCTTTCTGGGGGGGCTGCCTGTGGCCGAATGCAGCGTTCAACCGGGATCCAGGACCTTTATGAGCCAAATATAACACCAAATTATCATTTTGGCAATCGTTGAGAGGGACAACTTCGCAAAACTTTCTAAAGTTTTTATGAAACCACTTGATTCCTGCCTTCCGATCCGGTATACTATATACCTAAGCGGCGCAGCGCCGCAGGCGGACTCCGTATCATAGGGGACACAGTACGGAGCGTGTGTGATCCGGCAAGTGCCGGTGCCGCGGTCCGGGAAGACCGCGTAAGAAAGGGAAGCGAATCGGCTGACGGAGAGTTCGGCGGGAGCGCTTTGAAAAGAAAGGATGGAACGTAAGGAACTATGGACGACAGTGACTGTTGTGATGTGAGCGGCCGATGTTGGAATAGTCAATTACATAGGTATCATCAGATAGACTGATAGGGACAGTGGGAATGCCGGATGGAGAATTCGGTTTTTCTTGGTGTCCTTTTTTGCATATGCATGGGCGGGATCCGATGCGAAAGAGCCGGAGCCTCGCGTGCAGGTACCTGATATTGAATATAACAACACATTTGGAGGAACGGCGCAGGAGCGCCGATTGGAGGAATTATGAGTACTACTTTGGTTTTACTGGTTGTATTGATTGTAATGTCGGCCTATTTTTCAGCGACAGAGACAGCGTTCTCTTCGTTAAACAAGATAAAGATGAAGACGATGGCAGCCGCGGGCGATAAGCGGGCGGATCTGGTAGTCAGGCTTTCGGACGATTATGACAAGCTGCTGTCCACTATCTTAATTGGCAACAACATCGTAAATATTTTATCGACAGCGCTTGCAACATCGTTGTTCACACAGATGCTCGGAGATGCCGGTGTGTCGGTGTCAACGGTTGTGATGACGGTGCTGGTTCTGATTTTTGGTGAGATTTCGCCGAAGAGTATTGCAAAGGATATGCCGGAGAGCTTCGCCATGTTCTCAGCACCGATAATTCATGTGCTGATTAGGCTTCTGATGCCGCTCAATTATATCTTCGGACAGTGGAAGAAGCTGATATCCAGACTCTTTAAGTCGAAGAGGGAAGAGGGAATTACAGAAGAAGAGCTGCTGACCATCGTGGAAGAGGCGAAGCAGGATGGCGGCATTGATGAGAACGAGGGGGAACTGATCCGCAACGCGATTGCGTTCACGGACGCGGAGGTGTCCGATATCTTTACACCCCGAATTGATGTGACGGCGGTCGAGGATACTCTGTCAAAGGAAGAGATTTCGGCGGTCTTTCAGGAGAGCGATTTCTCGAGACTGCCAGTATATCATGAGACGATCGATGATATTGTAGGTATCATTCACGAGAAGGATTTCCACAACTTTGTGGAGAATACGGAACAGCCGCTTGAGACGATTATGCAGCCCGCGCTGTTCGTTCCTCCCTCGATGAAGATATCCAAGCTTCTTGCCATGCTCCAGCAGAAGAAGTCCCATATCGCGGTAGTAACGGATGAGTTCGGCGGAACAGCCGGTATTGTAACAATGGAGGATATTCTGGAGGAGCTGGTCGGCGAGATCTGGGATGAGCACGATGAGGTGGTAACGGAGTTCGAGAAGATCAGTGATACGCAGTATCGGATCAAATGCGCCGCATCTCTGAAAGATATGTTTGAATTATTCGGTCTGGACGAGGAGGAGGCGGAAGAAAAGGATGCCTCCACTGTCGGCGGCTGGATCGTCGATGAGCTCGGTAAGATTCCGGAGGAGGGCGAGCAGCTGACTTATAAGAATCTGGAGATAACGGTTACGCATGTCAAGAAGCAGAGGGTTGAGGAGATTCTGGTAGATCGAAAGGAGATCGCAGAAGAATCGGAAGAGAAGGATGACGGGAACGAGTAACCCGGCTGCGTGACAGCACGGCAGAAAGGAACAGGTAAGAAACATGAGGAAGAGACAGGTATTTGGAAAAAAAGTGATCGCACTTGGCTGTGCGGCAGTTATGGCGGGAAGCCTGACTGGCTGTTCGGCATTTGATAATCCGTATGGATACAGCTCGTTTGGCTATGGCTACGCACAGCCGACGGCGGATAGTACAAGAATGGCGCTGGATGAAGAGCAGATGGTTGAGATGGACCTGACGGACTTTCATTCCGATGAGAATGGATATTCGTTCTATAATGTAAAATGGGGCAGTACGGCAGAGGAGACCGAGGAACAGCTGGGATATTCTCTCGGCGCGGGCGAATCCATGAGCGTGGGCGCCGTTACCTGTTATAAGCCCACGGAGGCTGCGAAGCTGCTGCTGGGACGTGTCTGCTCGAGGGTGGAGCTGACCTATGATTATGAGGGAGAACTGTATGGGGTGACCTATGAATACAATGCCGGGGACGATATGGACGCGGACGGGCTGGACGTATTTGCAGAGGAGATAGTGGATAAGCTGACCGAATTATATGGAGAGAGCAAAGTGAATGAGACCGTATCGCAGCTTCGAACCGGCTCCATGTATTCTACCATCTATAAGTGGGAGGAGGAGATCGAGGGAGATCAGATTTCCAGCCTTCAGGTAGCGGTCAGCAATATGGGAGACCAGACAGAGCTTGTAATTGTGGGAGTCATCTGTTACGATAAGGAAGAGGCAGAGGAAGCGACAACCGAGAACGAGGCTGAAAAAGCGGCGGAGTAATCGGACGCGTTCCGGCGGGATGCCTTGGGAATGCAGGGGGAACCGGTGAAAAGAGAATGAAGCCGATCAGAATCGGCAGGTGCGTCCGGGCCGGCGTGGAAAATTTTAGGGTTGACATTTGAAAAAGCTGTGGTATACTGAGTTCAGATACAAAAGCAATGAAGGAAAGAGTAATAAGTGGAAGGCATCCAGAGAGAAGAGCGTATGGTGGGAGCTCTTTATGCAGAACATTTATGAAGACCGCTCCCAAGCTGCAGCGCCGAATTACGGACAGAATCCGATAGTAAGTGCTGACGTATGCCTGCGTTAAAGGATAGGATTTGTTGGAATCCGAAGAGAGAAGCGATAAGGTGGAACCGTGCATAACAGAGTGTGTGCACCCTTATTTCGGTGAATGGCCGAAGTAAGGGTGCTTTTTGTATTTGGAAAAGAATTCCGAAGGACAAAGGAAGCCGGTCAGCCGGAACGGGGCGGAAGAATTTCTGGTGTTTCAGTATCAAATTATGAATAAGGAGAACAAGAACATGGAACGCAAACAGAACAATCAACAGGAACCGACATATGAGGAGATGCTGAGACATTCCGCCGCGCATCTTCTCGCGCAGGCAGTCAAGAGACGGTATCCGGGAACCAGACTTGCCATCGGCCCGGCGATTCAGGACGGCTTTTACTATGATTTTGACTTTGAAGAGCCGATTACGAACGAGGATCTGGCGGAGCTTGAGGCGGAAATGAAGCAGATCGTGCAGGAGAGGCTTGCGATTCGGAGGTATACGTTAAGCAGGCAGGAGGCCGTGGAGCTGATGACAAAGCGCGGGGAGCCCTATAAGCTTGAGCTGATCGCGGACTTGCCGGAGGGAGAAGAGATCAGCTTTTATGAGCAGGGGGAATTCGTTGATCTATGCGCAGGGCCGCATGTAGCGAACACGAAAGAGATCAAAGCCTTCAAGCTGATGTCAATCGCGGGCGCTTACTGGAGGGGCAGCGAAAAGAATCGGATGCTGACAAGAATATATGGAATTGCATTCTCGAAAAAAGAAGATTTAAAGGAATATATTTCGAGAATGGAAGAGGCGAAGAAGCGTGACCACAGAAAGCTCGGAAAAGAACTGGGGCTGTTCGCTCTGATGGACGAGGGCCCGGGCTTCCCGTTCTTTCTCCCGAAAGGAGTCATCTTAAAGAATCTTCTGATCAACTATTGGAGAACGCTTCACGAGCGCGAGGGCTACGTGGAGATCCAGACCCCGATACTTCTGAATCAGCGATTATGGGAGACCTCAGGCCATTGGGATCACTACCGTGAAAATATGTATACAACGGTAATTGACGAGGAGAATTTCGCGGTGAAGCCGATGAACTGCCCGGGCGGTATGCTGGTATACAAATCCGAGCCGCATTCCTATCGCGATCTTCCGCTACGAATGGGAGAGCTCGGTACGGTTCACCGCCATGAGAAATCCGGTACGCTTCACGGGCTGATGCGCGTGCGCTGCTTTACGCAGGATGACGCGCACATCTTTATGACGAAGGAGCAGATTACGGACGAGATTAAGGGAGTGGTACGCCTGATTGACGAGGTCTACCGGACGTTTGGCTTCCCGTACCACGTCGAGCTCTCTACGAGGCCGGAGAACAGCATCGGAAGTGATGAGGACTGGGAGATGGCGACGAACGGACTGAAGAGCGCATTGGATGAGCTCGGAATGGATTATGTCATCAACGAGGGGGACGGAGCCTTTTACGGGCCGAAGATTGATTTCCACCTGACGGATTCCATCGGAAGAACCTGGCAGTGCGGTACGATTCAGCTGGATTTCCAGCTTCCGCTGCGGTTCGAGGCGGAATATATCGGAGCGGATGGCGCGAAACACAGGCCGATCATGATTCATCGCGTTGTATTTGGATCGATTGAGCGCTTTATCGGAATTCTGATTGAACATTATGCGGGGCGGTTCCCGCTGTGGCTCGCGCCGGTTCAGGTAAAGGTGCTTCCGATTTCGGACAAATTTGACGGCTACGCGCAAGAGGTATGCAGGGCGCTGAAAGAAAAGGGATTTCGCTGTGAAATAGACTTGCGTCCGGAGAAGATCGGGTATAAAATTAGAGAAGCGCAGCTTGCCAAGGTGCCCTATATGGTGATTGTCGGACAGCAGGAGGAAGAGAGCCGGACGATCTCGGTCAGAAGCCGCGAGGACGGAGACCTTGGGGCGGAGACAATGGAGGCATTCCTGGAAAGGCTGGAGAACGAAGAAAAGGCAAAGAGATAAGACGGCAGAAAGAAAGCAGAGAGAGCAGAGAAAAAGAAGAAAAAGCAGAGAAAACAAAGAAAACAGATAAAACAGATAAAACGGATAAAACAGAGAGGAGATACTGCATGGCATCCATACAGCATGTTACAATCCCGGAGGGGCACCGTATTATCGCAATCAGCGATATCCACGGGAATTACGAATATTTAACCGGTCTGCTTACAAAGATAGGATTCCGGGAGGACGATATCCTGTTCCTGGTCGGGGATCTGATTGAGAAAGGGCCGGAGAGCATTAAGACGCTCCGATACATCATGGAGCTTTGCCGGAGATACACGGTATACCCTTCCTGCGGAAATGTGGATCTCCACCGGGTCATGCTGTTGGAAGCCGACGGAGAGGAAGGCGCGAAGGAATTCAGAGATACCGCAATCTGGTCGGAAAAGTGGTGGGGCAGCAGTATCTTCTGTGAGATGCTTAAGGAGCTTGGACTTACGATTCAGGAGGATACGGACTGGCAGGCGGCTGCAGTGATGCAGAAGCAGATTCGGGAGCATTTTAAAGAGGAGCTGGCATTCCTGAAGGGACTTCCGACGATTATTGAGACGCAGAAGTTTATATTCGTGCATGGCGGGATACGCGGAGAGAGTGAGAATACGGCGGAGCTTCTTGGGAAGGCTGCGGACCGCGGCACGTTTGAATATCTGAAATACGATAATTTCTACGAGGAAGGGTATTCTTACGACCGCTATGTAGTGGTCGGGCACTGGCCGACCGTGCTTTACCGCCAGGACAAGCCGTATATGACGCCGATTATTGATCAAGAGAGAAAGATTCTGTCCCTTGACGGAGCCTGCGGTGTGAAAAAAGAGGGGCAGCTGAACGCCTTGCTTATCGACGATATTCGAACCTGCCGGTTCTCGTATGACTGGTATGAGAATTATCCGAAGGTGATTGCGCTTGAGGATCAGAAGGAGTCTTTGGAATCCACCAATATCGGCTGGTCAAAGAACCGCATCCGAATTGAGCGCGGAGCATATTATTCGGAGCGCCGCACGTGCCAGTCAGAACGCCGCATGTCCAATACGGAATGCGGCATCTGGGATTCGGAATACCGTCCGGAGGTCGATGATACGCCGGATCCGGAGTATACCTGGGTTATACAGGAGTCTTCCGGCCGCCGCGTACGGATTCCGACAAGGCGTATTTACAAGGTAGAAGAAAATGGTGTTGACGCCAGATGTTACGACTGTACCGATTACGAGCCGGAGATCCACGCCGGAGACGAATTGTATCTGATTGACCGGATGTCCGATGGAATTGTAGTGAAGAAGAACGGCTGCGTCGGCTGGTACCGGGGCAAATATCAGAGACAGAAGGCTGGAAAAGCCTCGGCAGCCGCGGATGTTCGGTGAAGAGGCCGCTGTCCGATCCTTGTATTTATTAAGAAAAATAAACTGTTTCCGTTGACATTTGTCGTTTCGTATTGTATGATAAAGGTAATGTAACGTATAGGGGAGTAGTCGGCGCAGACCTTTGCGTGATTAAATCAACATCGTGAGTCAGGGGCGATCTGGCTCTGGTTTAATCTGTATATGACGAGACTTATACCTCAGAGACTGGGGTATAAGTCTTTTTTCGTACATATAGGAATTTTGCCTGGCGGAATTCCCGGTTCTGCTGATACTTCTGAATATAGAGAAGAACTGCTTCCCGTTACGGATGAGAATTGACTGCAGGCGGCAAGCCTGACAACAAAGGAGGTTACTTCATGGATTTCTTAATTGAGGGCATTATGTCGATTACCTGGCAGCAGCTAATTATGTATGCGGTCGGCATTCTGCTGATCTACCTTGCTATCTGTAAGGATTTTGAACCGGCGCTTCTGCTTCCGATGGGATTCGGAGCGATTCTGGTGAACCTGCCGAGTTCTGGTGTGATCGACCAGGTGCTGGAGGGTGTCGGCGAGACACACGGTATTATTCAGTGGCTGTTTGAAGTGGGAATTGAGGCATCGGAGGCTCTGCCGATTCTGCTGTTTATCGGTATCGGCGCGATGATCGATTTTGGCCCCCTGTTATCCAATCCGATGATGTTCTTATTTGGTGCAGCGGCACAGTTCGGTATCTTCTTAACAATTACAATTGCCGTAATCCTTGGCTTTGACTTAAAGGACGCGGCTTCCATCGGTATGATCGGTGCGGCTGACGGCCCGACTTCGATTCTGGTATCCCAGATTCTTGGTTCCAAGTATGTCGGAGCGATCGCGGTTGCGGCATATTCGTACATGGCTCTGGTTCCTCTGGTACAGCCGATTGCAATCAAGGCGGTTACCACTAAGAAGGAGCGCCTGATCAGAATGCCTTATAACCCGAAGGGAGTATCCAAGAAGACCAGAATCTTCTTCCCGATTATCGTAACCGTAATCGCAGGGCTGGTAGCACCTCAGTCGGTTGCGCTGGTAGGCTTCCTGATGTTCGGTAACCTGCTGCGTGAGTGCGGATGTCTGAATACACTTTCCGACACGGCGCAGAACAGCCTGTCCAATCTGATTACCCTGCTGTTAGGTATCACGATTGCCTTCAGTATGAGAGCGGAGCAGTTCGTTAACGTACAGACCCTGATGATCATGGGCCTTGGTCTTGTTGCGTTCGTATTCGATACAATCGGCGGTGTTCTGTTTGCAAAGATTCTGAACCTGTTCTTAAAGAAGGACAAGAAGATCAATCCGATGATCGGTGCTGCCGGTATTTCCGCATTCCCGATGTCGGCACGTGTTGTACAGAAGCTCGCAATTAAGGAAGACCCGACGAACCACCTTCTGATGCACGCAATCGGAGCGAACGTATCCGGTCAGATCGCATCGGTTGTTGCGGGCGGCGTTATCTTAAGCGTTGTGAGCGAGATTCTCGCAAGAATGCCGTAACCGGTATTGGAACGGAGAAGCACGCACGGTCTGCATTGGTGTAAGAAAGGAGAACGTTATGAACGTAACAAATATCATTTACTCTCTTGAGATCATGGGAAAGGGAATGCTTGGAATCTTTACTGTAATTATTCTGATCACATTAGTAGTACTTCTGATGGGCAAGATCGGAAACGGAAAGAAGAAGGACGCAGAGTAAATCTGTAATATATAATCTTATCATAAGAAAAGAGAATTCCTCCGCTGCACGCGATTGCGGCGGAGGAATTCTTGTACATTTCAGCACAGAACGTTCAATATTATTGGGAGAAAGGGGAAAGCTAACTATGAAAGATATTATTTTAGGAACCGATTGGTGGACGGACTGCGATGATGCTGTGGCGTTGCGAATCATTGCGCGTTCCATAAAAGAGGGAACCATCAATTTGCTCGGCGTAGCGATTAACGCTTGTATAGATGATTCCGTGTCTTCACTCAAAGGATTTCTCAGTGCCGAGGGGATTGAGGGTGTGCCGATAGGAATTGACAGGAATGCGGTTGATTTTGGAGGAAATCCCTTCTACCATAAACGTCTGTCCCAGACATTTTGTCCGGAAGGGTCCAATGATGACGCAGTGGATGCGGTTCGCCTGTACAGACAGATTCTCTCAGCCGCGAAAGCACCTGTTGAAATAATTGAGATTGGCTATCTACAGGTGATTTCGGCCGTAATTGAAAGCGGAGGGGATGATATCTCGGAAAAAAGCGGACTTGATATGCTGCGCGAAAAGGTCTCTAAAATTTGGGTAATGGCAGGAAAATGGGACAAGGACGGAGAGAAAGAAAATAATTTTTGCCGAAATGAGCGTTCCAGAATTGCGGCGGCAGCTTTTTGCCGTTCCTGCCCTGTTCCTGTAACATTTTTGGGCTGGGAAGTCGGATATGATGTGATTACCGGAGATGAGCTGGATCAGGACGATTTCCTTCGCAAAGTGCTTATCGATCATGGCTCCCGCAACGGAAGAAGTTCGTGGGATCCTATGCTTGTCTTGATGGCAATCATCGGCGATGAAGCAGCTGCAGGATATGATACCGTGTCCGGAACAGCACAGGTTGATCCTGCTACGGGAGAGAATCATTTTACGGCTGCGAAAGACGGCCGCCACAAATATGTAATCAAAAGGTACGAGAACGATTATTACAAAAAGGCAATCAATAGGATCATCCAATAAATAATCAGGCAAGGGCAAGGAGGAACAATATGGATATTTATCAATATATGGAAGGCTGTGAACGTTCCTTCGATCCGGAGGAATTTGATAAGAAATTGTGGGAAGCGATGCAGGAGGAGGATTTCGAGATGGATGATACCTTTCGGGATTTCTGCATTGAGAACGGGATCGGAGATATTCATGGATTCTTAAAGGAAATCCGCCGGAAGAATAAGGCCGCGAAAAAATAACATCGGTCAATCCGAATGCAGAAGCAGCAGAATGCAGATAACGGATGAAACGTATCCTGCATGACGGCAAAAGGATGGGAAAAGAACCGGGCTGGGTTTTCAGACATTCCCCAAACATCTGCAGAACGAAAAAACTGTATTGTTTATTCAAATTTTAGTTCCATTTTGGGACAAAGTAGGGTATAATAGTCTCAGCTTATGCTGAGCCATTGCAAGCTGCTGCGCAGCTTGTGACGGTCGCCTATGGCATAATAGACGCGAAGCGGCAATTATACCAGAGCCGCGCCGGAGATGACTGAAAGGAGTCCAACTCCCGAACCGGCGCATGTGCAACTATTATACCAATATCACATGGGAGAATCCCACATACACGGTATAACAAGGAATCTAATTAATACAAGGAGGAATAGTATCATGTTAGTATCTGCAAAAGAAATGCTTCAGAAGGCAAAAGCCGGACATTACGCAGTAGGCCAGTTCAACATTAATAACCTTGAGTGGACAAAGGCAATTCTTACTGCTGCACAGGAGATGAACTCTCCGGTTATTCTTGGTGTATCCGAGGGTGCAGGAAAGTATATGACAGGTTACAAGACCGTGGTAGGAATGGTGAACGGCATGCTGGAAGAGATGAATATCACGGTTCCGGTAGCTCTTCATCTGGATCATGGCTCCTACGAAGGCTGTAAGAAGTGCATCGAGGCTGGTTTCTCGTCCATCATGTACGATGGTTCCCACAGCCCGATCGAGGAGAACGTTGCCAACACCAAGGAACTGGTTGCAATCTGCAATGAGAAGGGAATGTCCCTTGAGGCAGAGGTTGGTGCAATCGGCGGTGAGGAAGACGGCGTTATCGGCAAGGGTGAGTGCGCAGATCCCGAAGAGTGCAAGAGAATCGCTGACCTTGGCGTAACGATGCTCGCAGCTGGTATCGGCAACATTCACGGTAAGTATCCTGCTAACTGGGAAGGCTTAAGCTTTGAGACTCTGGATGCCATCCAGGCTCTGACCGGCGATATGCCTCTGGTTCTTCACGGCGGCACCGGTATCCCGGAGGATATGATTAAGAAGGCAATCTCTCTCGGCGTTGCAAAGATCAACGTTAACACCGAGTGCCAGCTCTCCTTTGCAGCTGCAACCAGAAAGTACATCGAAGAGGGTAAGGACCTTCAGGGCAAGGGATTTGACCCGAGAAAGCTGTTAGCGCCTGGTGCAGCAGCTATCAAGGCTACTGTTATCGAGAAGATCGAGCTCTTCGGTTCGAAGGACAAGGCTTGAATCTGAGTTCCCATTAGGGAGAGAATAGGAAGAACGCCGCCGCATTTACGATTCTGTCGTGAGTGCGGCGGCTTTTTACTGCAATTCTTTATCTGTTATATTTCCGATAATCAAATAGCAATTCATTTCTCTTGACATAAGCACTATTTGCATTATATAATATAATACAAATAATACAAATAATATAAAATTGGAGCTGCCGACGAGAATAGGTGTATGTATCGTGCAGTCAGCCGAAAGCTAAAAAGGGAGGAACGGCTATGATTATTACAATTCATATGACATCAGAGGTTCCAATCTATGTTCAGCTTCGCAACCAGATAGTACTGGGAATCGGAAGAGGCGAGCTGAAGGAAGGAGAAGCGCTTCCGACGATTCGCCAGCTGGCAGAGGATGCCGGAATTAATCTGATGACGGTAAATAAGGCGTACCAGATTTTGAAGAACGAAGGCTTCATCGAGATCGACCGCAGACATGGGGCAAAGGTGGCGCCGCAGGAGGTCAAACAGGGAGAATTTCGGGAGAAGCTTGCATCGGAACTGGAGCTTTTGACGGCCGAGTCGAAGATTAAGGGGATCGGCAAGGAGGAATTCCTGCGGCTGTGCGCCGAATTCTTTGATCGAAAGCCGGAAGCAGATGATACAGAGAATAAGGGGAACGGCGGTTCGTTCGAAGAGACCCCGGAAAGACTGCTCAGAGAGGGGGAGGGGGAATTATGTTTCTGATTATCTGGATGATAACTGCGGTTATTGTACTACTTAGATTTCGGTTCAATTATATGAGTACCACGAGTCCGAACGGAAATTATCTGCTGGGAATTACCCTGCCTGCCGCAGCCTTGAACGATCCGGAGATGGTGAATATGGCGGCCGAATATCGGAGAAAATATAACCGGTATACGTTGGTATTTGCGGCTCTGGCGCTTCTGATGCCTGCGATGTACGAGCATGAAGCGTTCCTTTTGATATACGGAATTGTGTGGTGTATTGCCCTGATTCGATATGGGGATTGGCTGTTTGTCTCCGGAATTCGAAAGGCATATGCATGCAAGCAGGAAAGAGGCTGGTTTGTCGGGAATACGCAGTCTGTCAGGCGAATTGATACGGCGGTGAGTGCGCAGAGTGATACGATGCCTCTGTCCTCCCTCTGGTTCTTACCGTCATGTGCTGCAGCGCTGTATCCGGTGATAAGGACAGTGCTCGCATGGCTTGTGGAGCGGCCGGGATCCGAATGGCTGGAATCAGAACGGCTGGCGGAGAGTTCTGCGGTGATGCCGCTGTTGGTTGTTCTTCCGATCTGCGGCCAGATACTTGCATATGCGTTCTACCGCATCTACGCAAGGGGAGCAACCGGGTCTATACGGCGGATTCCGCGCAGAATCTTATCTACAACCGAATCAGGAAACGAAGCGCGTCGAAGGCAATCCTTGCCTGGGCTTATTGTATGGTGGCCGGCGGAATCGTGTGGTATCACACCTTCCTTGGAGGCAAGCCGGATATGCGGGGACTTGCGGCGGCGATTGTATGTGATATGGCCGGAGCGGCAATATTCCTGTCATGGGTGATGCGCTCGGCGCGGCGCCGGAAGGAATGGGCTGCCGGTATGCAGGAAGAAGAATATCTGGAGGATGAGGACCGCTACTGGCTGACCGGAACATATTGCAATCCGGACGATAAGCGGTTCTGTGTCGAGGGAAGAGCCGCAGGGCAGAGTATGGTCTTTAATATGGGCAATCCAGTTGCGAAGACATTGATATACGCAATGTACGCAGCGCTGATTGCGATTGCCGTCTGGCTGATTCCGGGATTGCTTGCGATGGAATTCGTGAGTTTTGATCTCGAATTGCGGAAAGATGGACGAATCGTGGTGGATACACCGGTCTATCCGTACGAATTCAGCAGGGAGGAGATTATCCGCGTGGAGTTGTTGGATACGATGCCAGAGAACGGGACCAGAACGAACGGAATCGGGGCGTCGGAATATCTTGCCGGGCATTTTGAATATCAGGGCTATGGGGAATGCATGGTCTATATCTTCTCCGAGAACGCGCCGTATCTGTGTATCGAGCTAAAAGATGGGTATGTCTTTTTCTCGACCAGGGACGATGACGGCGCGAGGGAGTGGTATGAGAAGCTGAACGGGCTGACGGAACCGAACAGCTGACAGTTCAACTGGAACGAAGGAAGCGGCAATCCTGCAAAATAAAAAAGGCTCTACAGTGCGTGATATTTTACAGGCTTTCTTTTTAAAAGAGCAACCCGGAAGAAATCATCCAGCAGCAGCGCGGGGGCCGACAGCAGGAACCACAGGTTTGTGAACAACAGGCAGATCTGGCCTTTCAAATTGTAGGGGAGATAGGAATAGTCCCACACGCCAAGCCCCATCCAGAGGTTGACGATCACGCCCGTGATGAACTCCACTGCTGTGATTATAAGAGCGGAGAGGACCATAAGGCTTAAGAAAGAGAGCTTTTCTCCCAGGAATTCATTCAGCAGGCCGATAAAGACGAAGCAAAGGCCGCCCGCGATGAACATGGATATGTGAGAATACCCTCGTGTGAGTATCTCGATTCCGCCATAGGCGAATCCTCCCGCAAGGAATCGAAATAGTAATCTGGTAATATAATTCATCATACACCTCATTCCTGACAGCAGTCTGCAGAATAGGGCCGCTGGTACAAAGTTACCTTTTGGTTAAGTATCTGCAAATTTGAAATTTGACAGATTACGCGTTACAGGGTATGATTAGTATAAGAAGAAATGATACTGGGAATACTGGTAATTCTTTAGAAAGCAGGATAATTTTTACGGCGCATACGCGCGGAAAGGAGTAATACATGAAGACAGATACAAGAAAAGTAGTATTAATCGGCTGCGGAATGGTGGGAATGAGTTATGCATACTCGATGCTGAATCAGAACGTATGTGACGAGCTGGTATTGATAGATGTCGATCAGAAAAAAGCCGTCGGAGAAGCAATGGACTTAAATCACGGACTTGCATTTGCGGGGAATAACATGAAGATCTACGCGGGCAAGTACAGCGACTGCCAGGACGCGGACATCGTGGCAATCTGCGCAGGAGTTGCTCAGAAGCCGGGAGAGACAAGACTCGATCTGCTGCAGCGCAACACCGAGGTATTTAAAAATATTATCGACCCGGTAACCGAGAGCGGATTTAACGGAATCTTTCTGGTTGCAACCAATCCGGTGGATATCATGACACGAATTACCTGTACTTTATCGGGCTTTAACCCGCGCAGAGTCCTCGGAACCGGAACTGCCCTCGATACAGCGAGACTGCGCTATTGCCCGGGCGACTATTTGAGGTAGATTCCCGCAACATGCACGCCTATGTGCTCGGTGAGCACGGCGACAGCGAATTCGTACCGTGGAGCCAGGCAATGCTTGCGACTAAGCCGGTATTACAGCTGTGTGAATCGAACGGCAAATATAAGAGAGAGGATCTCGACGGAATTACCGAGGAGGTCCGCACCGCTGCTTACAAGATTATTGACGCGAAGCGTGCGACCTATTACGGAATCGGAATGGCGATGACCCGAATCACCAGAGCGATCTTCGGTGACGAGAACAGCGTGCTGACCTTAAGCGCAAAGCTGCGCGGCGAATACGGAATGCGCGACGTCTTCATCGGAGTGCCCTGTATTGTCAACCGCAACGGAATCCGGCGTGTGCTGGAGCTGGATCTGACGGAGGAAGAAATGGAGCAGTTCGCAGCATCCGTTCAGACACTGGATGAATGCTACAAGGAATTAAACCTGTAGTGGGCACGCTTGACCTGCATCCGGCGGGGAGCAATCCTGCCGCAGAAAGTACCAACCCATAAAAGAAGGAACTCAGAAAAAAACGGACAACAGCCCCGGTTCCGGAATATGTCTCAGCCATGCCATTTCAAAGAAAGCATGATTGGGGAGATATAACTTCGGAAACAGCACCCTACCATACGCCTATGTGACAGTAACAGAATAAAAGTGATATGGATTCTCGAGGTTCACATAGGAAAGACACATTTCCGTTGTTTCTGTAACTTTGAAAAGTCGCAGCCTTTCCGCATGGCTGCGACTTTTTCTGTTAACGTTTGAACTTGAATACTGCCAGCAGTCCGCCGAGCAGAATAACCAAAGAGGCGATAAGCGTGATCCAGGCGCCCGTATTTGGCTGGGAATTAGCAGCGGAAGCCGTTCCCGGAATCGTATCGAAGGAAAAGTCTCCGTTCATTCCTTCCGATCCTTCAGAAAAACGATTGCCTCTGCCGCCCATGCTTCCGGGAAAACCATTGACAGCATCGGAGCTTTCGGTGGTATCCGGTATCTGTTCCGAGGAACCATCCGGTGTCTGTCCGGTGAAGTCTTCCGGTATCTCACCGGAGAAGCTGCCAGACATCTGTCCCATATTATTTTTTCCGCCCATACCGCCCATATTCATGGTTCCCATATCGGAAAGCGCAATACCGGAAGCATCAATAAGAGCGGAGCTGTCGGTGCGCTGCCCGTCGCTGGTAGAAGGAATGGTGCCGTCAAGCTGCCCGTGCACACTTGACGCACGAAGGGAGCAGAATTCCTTCAGAGTGGACACTCCGGATTCGAATTCCTCATAGGTGCAGAACTTGGTCGGGTCTAACTCCACATAAGGTTCGATTAGAGACTGTGCCTCCTCGATAATCGTCTCCACATCCACAGACGCAAGAAACTCCTCGAAATACTGGTGATAAAGCTCGGTATACTCTTCACTTGAGAAGATCCAGTCAATCATCGGACGATCGCCGGAACCGGTTACCGAGAGCGGAGTATCAATCGGATCATTCACCGCGCTTGAAGAATCCGAGGACTGGAAAGTACCAAAGGCCAGATTATAATCCCAGGGAATCATTGAGAGCCGGCCGTCTTTCTCATAGAGGTAGTAATTATGAATCATGGAACCGGTGTAGCTGTCGCCGTTTACCACAAAATTGTGCACGACGAAATAGCGAAGCACCTCATCTATATTTACCACAGAGGAAATATCTTCCTGATTCGACAATTTTTCAAGAGACGCAATCAGACGATTCTGATCGGCCTCGGTAACATCTGTTTTCGCGTTGTCAAAAATATTGGAGTAGCTGTCGGCGGAATCGTCAATATACTGCAGCTTTACATCGCTGCTGCCCATGCCGCTTCCGCCCAAATTGTTCCTGTCAAAGCGTTCAAAATCGCTGAGATCAACATCTCCGAAATCCATGCTTCCATCCGTATTGCCCCCCTGAGGCATCTGGAAAGAAGTCTCCCCGTCAGAGCGCTCGCTATCTGAGGTTTGGCCTCCAAAGCCAGGCATCTGCCCGTTCATTCCGCCAGGGAAACCGCCCCTGTCGCCGGGTATCTGACCGCCAGGCATCCCGCCCGGGAACGTACTGTCGGAGGATGAGCTGCCATCCGAGGACGAGCTACCATCTGAGGACGAATCGTCCGTGGAATTGCTCCAATTCTCGAACATCTCCTGGATATCCTCGAACTGAAAATCCTTTCCGTTGCCGGGGCCGCCTCCGCCCATACTCATGCTGTCCGGCTTATAAAGCTCGCCGTAGTCACTTCCGTAACTGCGCTGAAGGAACGATTCCTCAATTCCCTCCACGGCAAGATAAAGGCCCCAGTCTTCCCCGTTAACTGTGATATAGACGAAGCTGCAAAACGGGGCGTCCACACCGAATTCGCGCATCAGCTGATACGTGAGGTAATCCTTCATATAGGTGTTGTCCTGAATCAGATTATTCAGGCTGAGCTTATCCAGACCATGGTAGGTCTTGGTGGAATCATAATGGTCGAATTCAATCTTGAAGCTGTAGCGGTCGCTGTTCGAGGACGATACTGTGCTGAGGGAAGTATTTCCCTTTGCGCGGATTCCCACATTCTTGTAGGCCTCATTGTCGATGAGAACGGAGCAGACCGTGTATTCCTCATTTTCACAGGTTTCGATAAAAGAATCCCAATCATCCATTACGATATCAATGGTATGCACCGTGGCGGTATTGAACAACCGGGATTCATATCCCATGACCTTTGAGGCGGGCTGAATCCCCAGAGCCTCTCCGTTCATAAAGACAATGGTTACCAGAAGGGAGAGAATCACAGCGACAACGCAAATCTTTTCAATATTCTTATGCGTTGACATAAAAACCTCCCATATTAATCTTTATTTTTCTCTTGTTAACTCGCTTTTTCTTACATTTTCTTTTTTACATAGAGAAGTTTTCTGTGTCTATGCCATTCCCCTTGGCCATAAATCATGGATAATGGGATGTTTGGGGTACACTTAA
>JAGAPO010000054.1 GCA_017623215.1 Lachnospiraceae bacterium
CGTTCGTGATTGCGCACCGGCTGTCCACGATTAAGAACTCTGATCTGATTCTGGTTATGAGGGATGGAGACATTATTGAGAAAGGAACGCATGACGAGCTGCTTAAGAAGGGCGGATTCTACGCGGAGCTTTATAATAGTCAGTTCGAGCAGGCGTCGTGAGTGTCGGCTGCTTCGCAATGACATGAATCAGACAAGTGCCCGGTCGGATACGCTGCCCGGAAAAGGAGCGCAGGAGCAAAGGAAGAAAGAACAGGAGGAACCGTAGGAAGAAAAGGGAACCTTCGATAGGATAAAAGACGCCGTCGGTGATGCGGGAAGCGCATACCGGCGGCGTCTTTCATTGATCGTGTGTTCCGGAGTTCTGCAGCCGGCAGTCGAAAGCCGGAATTCTACACAAGAAAGCCGGAATTCTACACAAGAAGCAATTCCTTCGAATAATCATTCAGGATCCGGCAGCCATCCTCGGTTACCAGAACCAGATCCTCAATTCTCACACCGAACTCACCGGGCAGATAGATGCCGGGTTCAATCGAAAATGTCATTCCCGGTCTGATTACATCCTCATTTACCGAGGACACATCCCCGTACTCGTGATCGCACAGACCGATGGAATGCCCAAGCCTGTGAGTAAAATTCGGGCCGTATCCGGCTTCTGTAATAATATCACGGGCAATGCGGTCAATCTCGCAGAACCGCATCCCGGGCTTTACCGCCTTTTCGGCCTCTTCATTGGCACGGCGGACAATGTTGTAGACCTCACGGGCCTTTTCGGACACCGTTCCGAAGAAAAAGGTACGGGTCATATCGGAACAATACGAATCTTTGAGTGCGCCCACATCCAGCAGAACACAATCCCCCTCTTTCAGAACCGTGTCATCGGGGCGGTGATGCGGGTCGGCTGCATTTGCACCGAATGCCACGATGCCGAACTCCATGCGATCCGCACCGAGTTCCTTGTAAATCACCGGAATCTGTGCGGCAACCTCACGTTCGGTAACGCCGGGATGAATCAAAGCGCGGAAACGCTCCATGGCAGCATCATTTAACTGGGAACTGAGGACCATGGCTTCCTGTTCGGCGGCGTCTTTCACGGCACGCTGGCGGTCGATCGCAATCGAAGCATTGACAAATGCGCTTCCGGCCTGCTTCTCCATCAGCGGCAGTAAAAAGCGTGCGGGCAGATTTTTGTCCACGCCGAGCGGCCGGGAGTGATCGGTAACTGCGGCGACAATCGCGATGGCATCGTCCGCGTCATCCAGCCACACCTTTTCTACGCCCAGATCCTCCGGACAGTTCATTAATTTATTCAGGAACAGGCGGTTCCCGCCGTCCGCGTTCAGGTACAGGGCGAGCAGACGCTCGCCCGAGCGCATGAGCTTCCCGGTGTAGTAGAAGATGGCAAGCGGGTCGGAAATCAGCATCTGCGAGATTCCGATTTCGCGGAGGTGTTCGAAGGCACCGTTTAGTCTTGCTTGATTTATCATGATGGTGAGTCTCCTTTCAGTATGGATAAAAGCTTGTAAGGGTATCTTTGCTTATGATATCCTTATGCAGCTTTATCGTATCACATTTTGCGGCGGGAAAAAAGAGTTAATTTGACTTGTAAGGAAATGGTCGGTATAATAGGAGGGAAAGGAGTTCATATGATTAGAAAGTTATGCCGTCTGAATGAATCAAGGAAGGCCGGGATTCGGAGAGTCGAAGAAAGGTGCATGGCCGTTGACGGAACCAGGCACCGGATGTACCTCGAGTCCGACTGCAATCTGGATCGGTTCATGAAGTGCTTTTATATTGAGGAGAAGAACGGAGTTCCGCGCAGCGTCCTTGCGATTACCAATATGGAACCGGGCCGCGCCGAAATCACGGCGTTCACGGATCCGGACTGGCGTGGGTGCGGGCTGTTCACAAAGCTGTGGAACGAAGCCGCAGATATGCTGCGGGAAAGAGGATTCGAGAAAGTGTCGTTCGTGTGCGAGCCGGAGAGCAGGGCCGGAAGGGCGGTGCTAAACAGGCTGGGAGCGAAGAGAGAGAAGTCGGAATATTTGATGGAGCTTCGTGTGAAAGCGGAAGGCGCCGGAACGGGAGCCATGAGCACGATCTCGCGTGCAGCCGAGGACGATAGGGAGCCGTTAACAGTCCTTTTGGCAAAGTGCTTCCGAATGCCCCGCGATTATGCCAAGGCTCGGGTATGGGGGCAGTTCGCGGAGGGAAATCTTGTCTGGAAGGCGGTTATTCGCGGGACTGCCGGAGAAACGGTCGAAGAACTGGCCGGAATGTGCGTGGCAGCAGTGGAAGGAAATTCTGCATTCTTGTACGATATCTGTGTGGCAAGGAGCCGGCGCGGGCAGGGGATTGGAACGAGACTGGTTGCCGGTGCGGCAGAGGAGCTTGCGAAGATGGGAATTGTTAAGATTGGGCTGCAGGTGAGCAGCAGGAGTCGGGCGGCGGTGCGGCTGTATCGGAAGCTTGGATTCGAGGAGAGGGATCGGATCGATTACTATAAGGTGGGGATTGAGTTTACGGAATGAGGAGAGCGGTTGGTTAATCGTGAAGGAGGAAGAGCATGAGAATTATATTAATACGTCACGGAGATCCGGACTATGTACACGATACATTAACAGAGAAAGGGAAGATAGAAGCATCGCTTTTAGCGGAGAACGTTGGATATCTCGGCTTAGAGAACGCGGATTTTTATGTCTCCCCGCTTGGCAGAGCCGCAGACACTGCGGGCTATGTACTGAGACAGCTTGGAAAGACGGCAAAGACGCTGGATTGGCTGCGGGAATTCCCGGCGCAGATTGATGTGAACGGTTCGCCGGAATTACAAAAGATATTTCCCGACACGAAACAAAAGGACGGAAGATTTGTCGGGCGAATTGTATGGGACATGGTGCCGTCTTACTGGACGGAACAGGAGGAATATTTTGACCGGGAGGGCTGGAAGAATTCGCAGGTTGCACGTTCCAGCGATATGCTTCCAATTTACGAAAGTGTTACCCGGCAGTTTGATGAATTGCTGGCGGGATACGGTTATGTGCGGGAAGGCCGCCATTACAGAGTGGAAAAAGAGAATGATATCACTATCGTGTGCTTCTGTCACTTAGGAATCAGCTGCGCGCTGTTAGCGCATCTGTGGAGCGTATCTCCATTCATCCTGTGGCACAGCATTGCGCTGGCCCCGACCTCGGTAACGGAGTTGTACACGGAGGAGCGGGAACAGGGGGTTGCATATTTCCGGGCGACGAGGCTCGGCGATATTTCACATCTGCGGATTGGCGGGGAAAAGCCTTCGTTCGCGGCGCGGTTCTGTGAGGTGTATAGTAATGAGAAGGAGAGGCATTAATTAAAAAGTGCAGGAAGCCATCAGGAGCAGAACGCCATCAGGAGCAGAACGCACAGAAGACGGGAAAGAGATCAATTCTGCATCAAAACGGCAGGCATCATCACATCCATGATGATGCCTGGTATTCCTCACAATATTAAACATTACCGTTATGCTCTCTTATGTGGAGAAGAAAAGACAAGACAAGTGCAGGATAAAGAAAAGAGCATATAGCTGGAATATCTCTTATAAATTTATTCTTCTGTTCTTAAAGTAATATTCCTTATCGTGCTCATTCACCTCACGCAGAACCTTACAAGGATTGCCGACCGCTACCACATTATCGGGCAGATCCTTTGTAACGATGCTTCCTGCGCCAACGACTACATTATCGCCGATGGTAATACCCGGTACGATAATCACACCGGCTCCGATCCAGCAGTTCTTTCCGATATGAACAGGAGCGTTATACTGATACCCCTGTTCGCGCAGTTCGGGCAAAATGGGATGTCCTGCTGTCGCCACCGTTACATTCGGGCCGAACATCGTGTAATCTCCAACATAGATATGGGTATCATCAACGAGAGTCAGATTAAAGTTTGCGTATATATTCCTGCCGAAATGGACATGATGACCGCCCCAGTTGGCATGCAGAGGAGGCTCAATATAGCATCCGTCACCGAACTCTGCAAACATCTCTTTCAGCAGCTTGGTACGCTTCTCCCCCTCCAGCGGACGGGTGGCATTAAAGTCATAGAGCTTTTCTAAGCAAAGCGTCTGCTCCTTCATAATCTCATCATCGCCCGGCAAGTATAACTCGCCGGTGTGCATTCTTTCTTTCATACTCATGCTTCATTCTCCTTTACAGTTAAATCCTTGACCCATAGATATTTTTTGTAATGCCGGAATACCGCCGGCAGTTTTAG
The DNA here is from genome assembly GCA_017623215.1 of Lachnospiraceae bacterium. Taxonomy (GTDB): domain Bacteria; phylum Bacillota; class Clostridia; order Lachnospirales; family Lachnospiraceae; genus Caccomorpha. Next base: position 4,251 of record JAGAPO010000054.1, read on the forward strand.
CAGTTCGTCCGCATTCACGATACAGGAAACAGCAATTACAGGCAATTTCAATACAAAGGCAGCAATAAGGCCAAGCGGCACGGTAATACACCACATAACGATTGTATCACACAGGAACCCAAATTTGGAATCGCCCCCTGCGCAAAAGATTCCGGCTATCGTCATTATATTAACCGACTTACCCACCATATAGATTGAACTCGTTACCAGCATACCCCAAAGATATCGCTCCGCATCGGTTGACAAATTAGTAAATCGAAGTATCAAGGGGGATACGAAAAGCAGGACGCCGCCGGTTACGAGACCGCTGATTATAGAGGCACGGCACAGCCTTGAACCATATTCCTTTGCCTGGGCAAGCCTTCCGGCACCAAGCTCGTTGCCCACGATAATTCCGCCGCCGCTTCCAAGTCCCATGCAAAAGCAGATGACTACATTTTTGGTAATGCCTGCAATGGAGTTCGCTGCCACTGCATCGGAACCGAGATGTCCCATAATAACGGTATACATCGTAAATCCGATTCCCCATACGAGCTCGTTGCCGAGAACGGGTGTGGTGTATTTCCAAAAATCCTTATGTAATCTTCTGTCTGGGTGCCATATAAACTGCGGCCGCAGTTTTACCGTGTCGGCTTTTGGAAGAAAACAAATGCACCAGCACATTTCGGCAAAACGGGCAATGGTTGTGGATACGGCTGCCCCGATGATGCTCATCTGCGGAATTCCGAATAAGCCGAAGATCAGGACTGCGTTCATAGCGGCATCAAATACCACACACACGGAGCTGATAACGGTGCTCATCTTTGCATGTCCGATGTTCTTCATAACACACAGATAGATCTGGGATATTCCGCAGAACAGATAAGAACCGCTGGCAAGCCTCAGATAGCTTGCGCCGGCGGATATCAGAACCGGATCGGCCGTAAATATCCGCATGATAGAAGACGGAAACAGTGCGGTGCAAAGCGTGAACAAGGCCGATACAGGAACGGTGACCCGCATCGCAATGGCAAACACTTTTTCAACGGCTTCCATATCTTTCTTTCCCCAATACTGTGCCGCAAAAATGTTAGTACCTATGGTTATTGCCGCAAGGAACAGACTTAGCACAAATTGTATCTGTCCCGCAAGCGACACAGCGGACAGCTCGCTTTGTCCGATCACACCGAGCATCAGGGCATCGGAGGCACTGACGAGATTCAGCATAAATTGCTGAAAAGCAATCGGCAAAACGAGAGAAAGCAGCTTTTTATTGAACTCTTTGTTTTGAAATCCTTTCATACATCACACCCTCATTGACGAATCGATAAATCTATACTATAATTATAACGCAGCCATTGCTTGGAACTCAACCGCAATCAAGCACAGACTTATAACAATAACGCAAAGGTGAATGTATGGTAGTAGATATTAACAGCGACCGCAGCGAAAATGTTAAATATGATTATCCGGATTTCCCTGTTTATGTGCGCCGGGCGCTGCTTTCGATTTATCCGAACTATGCGGCAGACAGCCATTGGCATGATGACATAGAACTGATTGCTGTACTGTCGGGCAGGATGCTTTATAACATTAACGGAGACATCATCACGCTGAAGGAAGGAGAAGGCATTCTTGTGAATACCCGACAGCTTCATTACGGTTTTTCCGATGACAGGACCGAGTGTGATTTTATCTGCATTCTGTTTCATCCGGTTCTGCTATGCACCGCAAAGAGCTTTGAAAGCGAGTTTGTGGAACCGCTGCTGAACAGCGGGATACCGTATGTACATTTCTCCGATGAGGTGGAATGGCAGAGCAGGATACTGAGATACATGAAAGAGATATGGGAATGTAAGGAGGAGCATGAAGCGCCCCTTTACACACAAGGGTATCTTTGCTCTCTGTGGAGTCATCTGATTGCCCATATTGATATTAAGTCAAAGGATGAATCAGCGGCAGATATGAAGCTTTCGGTATTGAAAGAGATGATAGATTATATTTACCGACATTATTCCGAAAAGATAACGCTTGACGGCATAGCCAAGATCGGAAATGTATCCAAAAGAACCTGCGGAATGATTTTTATTCAGTATCTGAACAAGACGCCTATGGAATTCCTGATCGATCATCGTCTTCGTAAAGCGATTGAACTGCTCAAAACAACAGATAAGACAATACTTGAAATCAGTCTTGCGGTTGGCTTTTCGGGGGCGAGTTATTTTGCGGAAACCTTCCGCAAAAGCTTTGGTGTCAGCCCAACAGAATATAAAAAGCATGAGAGGAGAACATCATGATAACAGTAAGAATAATTGAAAAAGACCATAAAGACGATATTAATATCCCGAATCAGCCGTTCAAGCTGTTCGGACTTATGCTGCCGTCCTACAACAACGGCAAATGGGACCATACGGTGATCAAATTTCCGGAGGAAAACCACACGGACATGTGCTTCCCGGATGAGAATTACGATTACGATACGATGATACAGGACTATGTATTTCTCGGTGCATACGACGGAGATAAGTGCATTGGACTTGCCATTTTGAAACAGGCGTTTTTCAGGCATATGTACCTGTACGATCTGAAAGTAAATGCAGACTACAGAGGGAAAGGTGTCGGTGCCCTGCTCCTTGCAAAATCGAAAGAGGTTGCAGCCGAACAAGGGTATATCGGACTGTACACACAGGGCCAGGATAACAATCTCGGTGCGTGTATGTTCTACTTGAAGAACGGCTTTAAAATCGGTGGGCTTAACACCTTTGTGTATAACGGAACGACGCAGGAGAATAAAAAGGATATTCTTTTCTACTGTGATTAAGAGGCCTGTTTTGATAATTCGAAGGGCAAGGCCTTTTTTGAGCCTTGCCCTTTCTAATGAGAGAGCGTTCCCTTGGTATGGGATTGCGTTCGCTCTTTCAAACAATTCATCTCACGCATTCTTTCCGGAACCAGTGATGTCAGGCGGTAATTTTAGCCGAGTATTTATCGACTAATTCCATTACATACGAATGATCAATCTTCGGCAGCGGAATCGGAGTCGTGTCGTGGTTCCATGCTGCTTCCCAGTCGCCCAATTCTTCATAGAATTTGCTGGCGTGCCAGATGATACGATTCTCGAATACGGGGAGCGAATCCTCATCGTATTCCTCGTGATTCACAAGCTTGTCCCGCAGCATATCGAAGAACTTCTGCCAGCGCACCGCATGATAGGTTCCGATCAGGCCGGACCATTCCTTCCACGCGTAGTCGAACAGTAAGCTGTTGGACTCGTTGCCCCAGATGGTAATCTGCATCCGTGCGTTGTATTCGTACTGGTCTTTTTCCTGTTCGGTCTTTCCAAGCGCACGCGCGTCTCCGATCCACTTCTGGAGTGTCCATTCAGGGCGGATGGCAAGCATTGTATCGATCTCATGTAAGAGATCGATAAACTCCTTGGTGAAGCGGTCAAAGGCTGCAAGATCCTTTTTGTAAAAGGCCTCGGGCACATTCGCATACAGCGTCTGCGCATAGTTGGAAAGCATCTGACGGCACAGATCCGCGAGATCATACTGATACCCTTCTGTATCGCAGTCAACGCTTCTTAAAAGTTCGATTGCTTCTGCAAGCACCTTGTTATCATAATGAACGTGAAAACTGTCCATCGGGCCGGTGCCGCGCAGCTTCAGGCACGGTCTGGTACAGAGAACCGTACCGCGTTCAACAAAGTCGGTATCGCGCACGTATACATGGTCGAGCAGCAGCTTCCAGGCCTTGCAGGCATTCGTGTCCACTTTGCCGTAACGGCGTTCAAGATAGCCTTTGATCCAGTCATCCAAATCGACCGAATCGGATCGTGTGAGCATCTCAAGAGCCAGGTCATAGAAGACAGGGTTCTGGCCGATGCCCTCCATGAACAGCCCGGTACCAACTGCGGACGGAGCGCTTTCCTTTGCTTTGTTAAAGCGATTCTCCGCCATCAGGGGCAGATCGCCGTGCAGGCTCATTCTGGCACCGAAGTTGTGAAGAACACCTGCGACATAAGGATACCCCCAATATCCGTCGTGCCGAATCGGGAAGTCAGGATGAAGGTCGAGGATTAACAGGTGCTCCTTCGGAACAGCGGTAGCGATGTCCTTCCGGATGGACCACGCCTGCATAACCCAGGTGTAATCTTTATCATAAGCCTCGTAAAGGTCCGAGATTGTCTTGCCTACGCGGTTCAGATACTCACTGCCTTCCACGGGAGGGAACCCTTCGTGAAAGGGATCGCATGCGTAAAAACCATATGTACCAAATATCTTTTTCTGGTTCTTCATAAAGGTCATGCCGATCGTCTGGAACAGCGGGTCTGTCGGATCAATCTCGGTAGTATGATTAATATTGTTCCAGGTCTTTTTAATCAAAAAGTTGCCGTCGGGATATTTCTCCTTCATCAGATTGGGAACAAAGCCGGAATATCCCTGCTGAATCGGATGCATATCAAAGGCAAGCTCACGCTCTAATATCTTTCTGCCAAGCGCTTCGTGTTCTTCAATCCAGCTCATGGGCAGCGGGCCGCCGTGGCCTTCCAGATTCGTCATCCACTGCCATGCGAGAAATCCCGGGCCGGCAAGGAACTCTCTTGCCTCGATGTCGGTGAATCCAAGGTCCAAAAGAGTATGATACCAGACTGACTCGGTTCCGGTAATCGCAAGCGGCATGTTGATGCCGTTCAGTGCCATAATATCGATCTCGTACTCCCATCTCTCCCAATCCCACCATGCGGCGCTGTAGGAATGGGTGCAGTAGTTCATATAGGTACGATAGGTCTGCTCGATCACTCTGCTGTAAGGCTCCGGAAGCGGGAGTTCGCCCGTCACATCGGGAATTCTCTTGCCGCACCAGGAAATATGATACTTTAAGGTATACTTCAGATACCACCCCAGCGCAGCGGCGATGGAGCATTTGTTATTTCCGCGCAGAACGATCTTACCGTCGGCGGAATCCAGCTCAAAGGTATCTTTCCCATCCTTTGAATCAATGAGTTCATACACAAACTGGTTGGAACGCCCCGGTAAAAATCGTTCTGTTAAATCAATGATTACTTGCATCTTACAATCTCCTTTCGATGTCCGGGATATCTGGAATTCCTGCTCCGAATATCCCAGATACCGGTTTTAATTGTCGTGCAAACTTGTATATTTTACCATTATTTTCACAAGATGCTTTACATTATCCTGCAGTCTTGCGAGTTCGATCTGTCCGTTCTTTACCCCTTCGACAATCGGAGCGGTGTGGGTATCATCCGGGGAACCGGGAGTCAGCCAGCAATTGCCGGCTGCAATTGCGGCAACGGGATCGCAGGTCTTGTAGGAATCCCAGTCGGTCATGATGTAGCCGTCAAAGCCCATCTCTCCGCGGAAGATTCCGAGCATCAGCTCCTCATCTCTGCCGGTATAGCTGTCGTTGGCGGCATTGTAGGAGGTCATAAGGCCGTCCGTCATATCGATGCGAAGAGCGACGTCGAAGCATTTGAGGTAAAGCTCACGAAAGGCGCGCTCGCCGATTACACTGTGGCTGCGAAAACGGGACAGCTCCGCATTATTCGCGATCACGTGCTTGATGACAGCGGCGGTATTGTTATCCTGCAGACCCTTGATGTGAGATCCGGCCATAATACCGCACAGCACCGGATCCTCGGAGAAATACTCCGGGTTGCGGCCGCACAGCGGATTGCGGTGCAGGTTGATCGCAGGTGCAAGGATCATGTGGATATTCTTTTCGAAGGCCTCTTCTGCGATGACTCTTCCGACCGCGTACGGCATATCACGGTTAAAGCTTGCGCACACCATGTTGCTGGTGGGAAATCCGACGGTGCGCTCCTTGGTGCGGAGCGCGGAGTTGCCGTCTGCAGCGTAAAAATGCTTCATGTGATATTTGTCAAGAATATATACGGAACCGGCTACGCCGTTGGCATCGACTGCCCAGGCCTGGGCACATACGCACAGACGCGCAAGCTCTTCCACGCTCATCTGAGCGACAAAATTGTCCAGAAGCTCCGGATTCTGTTCGACCTCTTCATAATATATCATATTTCCCTTATATTCTGCAAGCGGATCGACGGTAAAATGTTCCCGTACCGTATCGGAAAAATCAAATGCGTCAATATCACAGCTGCAGGAAGAATGTTCTCCCTTCGGGTACGAGTCCGGAGCGTTCTTCGAAAGCTCGGTAATGTTCTCCTTAGCCACGCAGTAATTGTGCAGCTTTTGAATGCAGCGATCGGACGCAAGGGATATGGTGTACACATCCTGAAGCGCATTGCTGTGCTCCGCAAGGAAGATGGTATAGTCACCCTTTTCCATGATCATGGACGCAAGATCCGGGTCGTACGAGGCGAGTTCCGGGTTGGCTGTCCGGAAGGTGAGCGTCTCGCTTTCGCCGGGAGCAAGGAGTCTTGTCTTCTGGAAATCAATCAGCTTGTGAGCGCATTTTTCCAGCTTGCCGTCGGGTTCGGAGACGTAGAGCTGGAGCACATATTTGCCCGCACGATCCCCGGTATTTGTTACGTCGGCAGTAACCGTAAGCGTCTCGCCGTCATAATCCGCGCCGGTATACCGATAGGTGAAATCCGTGTAGGAGAGTCCATAACCGAACGGATACGCAACCGGAACGTGGAAGGTATCAAAATAACGGTAGCCGACATAAAGGCCTTCCTCATAGACATTAACGATATGAGGAGTCTCACAGCCGCCCGGGACGTCATCATTGGTAATGAAATTCTTTGCGGACGGGTGATCATAGTAGTCGTAGGACCAGGTATCCGGAAGGCGGCCGGACGGATTCGCCTCGCCCGTCAGGATATCGGCGATGGCTCTGCCTGCATACTGGCCGGCGTAGCTGAACCAGAGGACGGATTTGATATTGTATTTTTCCACCCATCTGACATCGATCGGGTAGCCGACATTTAGGATGGCAACTGTCTTTTCAAATACGGCGGAGACGGATGCAATAAGGGCCTCCTCCGCTTCGGTCAGATAGTAGCTGCCGGGCAGGGGATCGTTATCCGTGTTCTCTCTGGAGCCGCGCGCAATCGTGATAATCGCGGTGTCGTTGTACGCCTTCGCGCGCTCTAACAGCGCTTGGTCGGGGAGGTATTCGAACCGGTTTGCGTAGAAATCATAGAGCTCCGGATTGAATTCAAAGCCGCCGTATTCGGTCATACCTTCGAGGAAACTGATACTGAATCGGGGATTGATGCATCCGGCGCCCGCGGTCATGTTAAAGAAACGGTAGTAGGAGTCACCGAATACGTTGATTCTTTTGGATGTAAGGGGGAGAAGCCGGTCCTCATTTTTCAGAAGGACTGCGCCCTCATGTGCCACCCTCAGGGTCATATCGTCATGCTCGGTGTAGGGATAATCCGGGGTCTTGGTCAGCTTGGGGGTGCACTGGAATACCGTGTCAACCGGCTCCATCATCCGGCCGTCCGCGGTTGCAAAATCGGAGATGGTGATCGTATAATTTCCGCCCGGTTCCATATGCAGCTTGCGCAGATCGACAGCGACTTTCCAGGGGTTCCAGCGGCCGGTTGACTTATAGTAGCGGAACGGAATCTCTTTCCCGTTCATTGTAACCTTTCCGGGTACGGGACTCATATCATAGGGGTCATAATTGGTGGACGGAGGGCAGGTAAAGGCCCAGACATAATGTCCCTCCAGGTCTCTTACGGCGTCAAAGGTGCCGTAGATGTTGTTCACGTCATGCGTGCGGGTTCCGGCTCCATATACAAAAAGGCCGAGTTCTTCGTTGCTCATGTGCATGTTGTATGATCCCTGGGAAGCGAAGAATCATACGCTCCTTTCCTTTTATTCGCGTCGGTATGCGTCTGAAAAAAATAGCTGTAATACGCCAAAGAAGTCTCAGAAGGTACGGACATCTGAAGGATGACGCGATTCCTTTCGGGACTTCTCCGGAATACAGCAAACCTCCCCTTATAATAAAATAATACCATACCTGAGCGTGCAAAAAAGGGGAAATTTTCAACATTTGAGCAATTTGGTTGCTTTTTGCGGGGGAAGGAGAGCGTTAAATGAAAAGGTGTATTGCAGAAATAAAATTTTTGACAGAGGAACGAAATAATTGGTCCGAAGGCTAATTTCTCGTTTCATTCACATAATATTTGTGCTATAATAAAAAATGTAATATTGCAGCTATTGTTCGGGTTACGAATGCTGAACTATAGATAGAGAATCAGGAGGTATATGATGGGAAAAATCGAAGGTATCAAAATACAGAATTATGGTCCGTTAAAAGATATCATCATGGGGCGGACTTTATCGCATAGAGAGCTCCAGCCATTGGGAAATTTAACGGCGATTATCGGACCAAGCGGAAATGGTAAAAGTACGTTAGCAGATGCCTTTGGATTCATAGCGGACTGTTTGGAAATCGGAGTAGAGGCTGCGTGTGATGCAAACAATAGAGGAGGATACGAGAGAATATTATCACAAGGAGCGGCAGAGCCGATTTCTTTTGAACTTTATTATAGAGAAAATAGCCGCTCGACGCCGATTACTTATGAATTGGTAATTAGTATAGATAAAATGGGACGTCCTTATGTACAGCAGGAGCGCTTGCGTTATCGCGTACAAAAGATTGGAAGACCGCTTTCTTTCTTGTATCTGCAGAATGGAAAAGGATATGCGTTTGAAGGAAAAGATGGCGGACAGGACGAAGATGGCAACGTAGTCAGTGGTAAAAAGGTAGAGGTAGAATTGTCCGATATCAGAAAACCGGGTATTGTAACATTGGGTGCGATGAAGCAATATGATCGTATTGAACAGTTCCTTTCGTTTTTGAAAAGCTGGTATTTGTGTTACTTTTCGCCGGACGCTGCGAGAAGACTGCAGACAGTAGCACCTCAGCCGTACTTAGATCGGATTGGAAGCAATATTAATAACGTAGCTCAGTACATGTACCGTGAGAACAAAAAAGATTTTGAAAAGGTACTTGGCCAGATTCAGTCCAAACTGCCCGGAATTACCAGAATTGAACCTAAGAAATTTGAAAACGGTCAAATGATGCTGCGTTTTTGGGAGAAGGGATTTGACGAACCGTTTTATTCTTCAAGAATGTCAGATGGGACCTTAAAATTATTTGCATATTACTTATTGTTACATGAAAAGAATCCAAGAGAACTGGTGTTTATCGAGGAACCAGAGAATGGCTTATACCACCATTATCTTGCTAATCTGGCAAAAGAAATGGCAGATAATGTAAATGGAAGTAATAAAAAGCAATTATTCATTACGACACATAGCCCTTTCTTTGTAAATGCTCTGAATCCTAAGGACGTGTGGGTATTGAAAAAGGATGAGGAAGGTTACACAACAGCTAAGAAAGCGTCCGAGTACGATTTTGTTCAGGAACTGTCAGAAGAAGGGGTGGCGCTTGGTGATATGTGGTATAGCAGATACTTTGGATAATGGAGGAAATATGTATTTTCAATTTTTATTAGAGGATTATTCCACGGAGATATTAGTGAATCATGTGGTTGATAAGCTCCGCGAACAGTATCCAGATAAGGAAATCTATGCTGACTTGAAATCATTCCATGGAATTGGTCATCTGGTGAAAAAAGGGACTACGATAGAGCAGAAGACAGGAAAGATTTTAAATGATTTGCCAATGTATCTTCGGGCTTTTGATAAAAGGCTATGTCGGATGGAATCACGGGCAGCGTTGATTATTGTACTCGATAATGACAAGCGCGAACAAAAAGAATTTTTAAGGCAGTTAGAACAATTGTCCTGCGAAAACATGATCTTGACGGATCATGTATTTTGTGTTGCGGTGAAAGAGATGGAGGCATGGCTTCTGGGGGATGTGGACGCAATAGAACTCGCTTATCCAAATTTAAAAAAGAGCGCTGCAAAAAATTATGTACAGGATGCTATTTGTGATACATGGGAGGTGCTTGCCAATATGGTATATCCGGGCGGCATAGCTAAGTTAATGAAAAATGCGAGAAACTCTTACTCGGAGATAGGAAGGGCAAAGGCTGAGTGGGCTGATATGATTGGGAAAAAGCTGAATTTGTTCAATAATCGGTCAGCCAGTTTTCAGTTTTTTGTAGGGGAATTAATAAAGAGGATAGAGGCAGTAGAAACGATTGCTTAGATACGCATACGGAGAAATACATTTCCGTAAACTGAAATAAATGATGCACAAAAAGACGGAAGGGTACCGCGAATTGCCAGAGTCCTTCCGCCTTTTTGCGTCTTAAAATAACTCTTTCTTCTGAAAAATATTCATAAAACGTAACGCTTAGAGGTAATACTAAATAAGAAGTCATTAATATCCTAAATTCTCATGTATCAAAATGACTTCAAATTCTCCTGTCATGGGTTTTCCCCATAAAACGGAAAGTCCTCTGCAAATTCGTTCAGGACTTTTGCAGTCATAGCAGCGATCCGCATTTACTGCGCAGGGGGTTTTGACACCGAATCGTCTGGCGTTCTGAGGTGCGGCAATGTTTCTCGCACGCCACAAAGCACTGTCATAATCCTTCGCTATTTTATTCACACCCACCACAAGGTACACCTTTTCGTGCCCGTAGAAGATGGATGCCACACGGTTGCAGTTTCCGTCAATGTTGATGATCTCGCCCGTTTCGGCAAGTCCGTTGACGGACGAAACATAGATTTCAGCAGCATTTGCCGCTGTACGCACCTCTTTGCATTTGTTCCGTCATAATTTCCAGAAAAGGAGCGTTAATGCTCCTTTATCTGTGCCTTTTCAGCTTCAATCCGTTCTGCCAAGTCATTCAGATAGACCCAACGCTCCATCTTTTCCTCGAGTTCTTTCTCGTACCCTTCCTTCTTGGCCATCCATTCATTCAGGGCGGAATAGTTGGTTGCCGATGCTGTGATCTGTTCCTCGGCTTCGGCAATTTTTGCCTCGAGAGCCGCGATGTCATCGTCGATGGTCTCGTATTCCTTCTGTTCCTTGTAGGAGAAGCGAAGGCGGGAGTCGCGCTGGCGCCAGGTGTTCCTGGAAGAGGAGGACGTGCTGCCGGATGCGACGGGGAGCTCATCGATTGCGGTTCTCCCGGCCTCTGCGGCAGCTTCTTTATAATCCGAGAAATTACCCTCGTACTGGCGGATGACTCCGTCTCCTTCAAAGGCGAAGATTCTCTGCGCAATCTTATCCAGAAAATACCGGTCGTGCGAGACGGTGACTACGATTCCATCGTAGGTGCTGATGTAGTCCTCAAGAACCGTGAGCGTCTGAATATCCAGGTCGTTGGTCGGCTCGTCGAGGACAAGGATGTTCGGAGCCTCCATCAGGACCTTTAACAGGTATAGTCTGCGCTTTTCTCCGCCGGAAAGCTTGCCGATTACGGTGTACTGCATCGAAGGGGTGAATAAAAAGCGTTCACACATCTGGGAGGCGGTCGCCATGCCGTCCGCGGTCTTGATATATTCCGCGGTGTCGCGGATGTAGTCGATGACGCGAAGCGATTCATCCATATATTCGTTCTCCTGCGAGAAATAGCCGATCTTAACGGTAGTTCCGGTCTCGACGGAGCCGGAATCGGGTTCGATCACGCCGGTTAAAAGCTTAAGCAGCGTGGTCTTGCCGCAGCCGTTCGGACCGATGATTCCGACACGGTCGCCGGGCAGCAGGATATAGGTAAAATTCTGAATCAGCGTGCGCCCGTCGTAGCTTTTGCAGATATTATTCAGCTCCACTGTCTTGCGTCCGAGTCTTGCGGAGAGCGCGTTGATCTCAACCTTGCCGTCGAATTCCGGGCGTTCGCGATCGCGCAGCTCCTCAAAGCGCTGGATGTGCGCCTTTTGCTTGGTGGAACGGGCCCTTGCGCCGCGCTGCATCCATTCGAGCTCAATTCGGAACAGATTCTGGTTCTTTTTCTCGGTAGAGATCAGAATCTCCTCGCGTTGCGTCTTTAATTCCAGAAAGCCCGAGTAATTCGAGTGATACGTGTATAAGTTGCCCTTGTCCAACTCGACAATCTTGTTCGTGACGCGATCCAGAAAATAGCGGTCGTGTGTTACCATGATGAACGCGCCTTTATATTTGGACAGATATTCCTCGAGCCATTCGACCATGGAATTATCCAGGTGGTTGGTCGGCTCGTCAAGGACAAGAATCTCAGCCGGTGTTAAGAGCGTGCGGACGAGGGCGGCCCGCTTGCGCTGGCCGCCGGAAAGGGTACCCGGCATTACATTCGGATCCGGAAGCGCAAGCTTTGCAAGCATTGCGGCTGCCTCACCCTCCAGATTGCGGTATTCTTCCTCGGCCTTTTTCTCATGGATGACATTCTCAAGCAGTGTCTTGGACTCGTCAAAGGCGGGAGTCTGCGCCAGATATTCGATGCGGACCTTTTTGCCTTTGGTCAGCGTCCCTTCGTCGGCCTCTTCAAGTCCCGCGATAATTTTTAACAGGGTGGATTTGCCGGTTCCGTTGATGCCGATGACGCCGATTTTGTCGCCCTCGTTGATGCCGAGACTGATATTGTCAAAGAGCATGCGCTCGGTGTAGCTTTTGCTTACGTGTTCCATTGTGAACAGGTTCATAGATTACTTCCTCGTTTCTGGGGATTCCGGAGCTGTCGCGGGCGTAAAGGTACGGAATCCGGACGGATTCTTCGCCTCTCCTGCCGCTTTGCGGATTGCTTCCTCGCAGAAATATTTCTGCGCTCCGATTAATGTCTTGCCGCGTTTGTCGATCTTTTCGTAGGAGCCGTCCGGCTGAAGGACATGCGCCTTCGTGTTGTCCTCAAGCTGAAGCTCAAGGATGTGCAGAACCTCCGCCTTCCAGCGTTCATCCTCAACCGGGAAGAGAACCTCAACACGTTTGTCAAGGTTGCGGGGCATCCAGTCCGCGCTGCCCATGTAGATCTCCGGAGCACCGTTGCATTCAAAATAGAAGATTCGGCTGTGCTCCAGGAAGGTTCCGACGATGGAACGGACGGAAATGTTCTCGCTGATTCCGGGGATTCCGACCTTCAGACAGCAGATACCGCGGATAATCAGGTCGATCGTTACGCCTGCGGCGGAGGCCTCATACAGCGCTTCGATAATACCTTTGTCGCAGAGGGAATTCATCTTGGCGATAATACGGGCAGGCTTGCCCTCAAGCGCGTGTCTGGTCTCGCGATGAATCAGCTCCAGGAACTTATCGCGCAGCCAGTAGGGAGCCACGGCGAGCTTATTCCACTTATCCGGCTCCGAATAACCGGAAATCATGTTGAACAGCGCAGTCGCGTCCGCACCGATTAAGGGAGCGCACGTAAATAATCCGAGGTCGGAGTAAATCTTCGCGGTCGAGTCATTATAGTTACCGGTACCCAGGTGAACGTAGCGGCAGATACCGTCCTCTTCCCTGCGGACCACGAGCGTAATCTTGGAATGCGTCTTTAAGCCGACAAGACCGTAGATAACGTGGCAGCCGGCCTTTTCCAACATCTTCGCCCAGTTGATATTATTCTCCTCGTCGAAACGGGCCTTCAGCTCTACAAGAACCGTAACCTGCTTGCCGTTCTCGGCCGCATCCGCAAGTGCGCGGATAATCGGGGAGTTGCCGCTGACGCGGTAAAGGGTCTGTTTGATTGCGAGAACATTCGGATCGGATGCCGCTTCGCGGACGAAGCGGATGACCGGATCGAAGCTCTGATAAGGGTGGTGCAGCAGAATATCGCCGCGCTTAATCTGCGTGAAAATATCCTCATCGGTCTGAGTCTCCGGAACCGGCTGGGGGATATATTTCGGATCGTGAAGCTCTTCGAAGCCGTCCATTCCGCTGATGCTCATTAAAAAGCGCAGATCAATCGGACCGTTCATCTTATAGATGTCGTCATCTTTGATATTCAGCTCCTTCTTAAGGCGCTTCAGCAGATCCTTATCCATCGAATCATTGACTTCAAGACGGATGACCTCACCCCACTGACGCTTTTTCAGCTGCTTCTGAATCTCCTTTAAGAGGTCGGCGGCATCCTCCTCGTCAATCGTCAGATCGGCGTTGCGCATGATGCGGTACGGGGATGCGCACAGGACTTTATGATTCTGAAAGAGCTTGCCGATGTTGCGTTCAATAATCTCCTCGAGCAAGATAACGGTGATCCCCTCCTCGCTCGGAAGGGTTACGACGCGGGGCAGGACCGAGGGAACCTGAATCGTCGCAAATAACGTATCTTCTCCCTCCGGCGCTTCCAACAGGGCCGCGATGTTCAGAGTCTTATTCAGGATCAGCGGGAACGGGCGCGCTGCGTCAACTGCCATCGGAGTTAAAGCGGGGTATACGACCTCATCGAAATATTTGTCTGAGAATTCTAACTGCGTCGGATTCATTTCCTCGTGGCTGAGTAACAGAGTCAGTCCCTGAAGCTTCAGCGCGGGCAGCAGGGAACGGTTCAGAATGCTGTACTGCGACTGGTTCATACGATGAACCTCCTCGCTGATTTTCTCAAGCTGCTGCGCTGCGGTCAGACCCGCGATATCGGTCTTTTTATATTTGGCATGAACCATGTCTTTGAGGGAGGCGACACGGATCATGAAGAATTCATCCAGGTTCGAGGCTGTGATGCTTAAGAACTTCAGACGTTCCATCAAAAGATTGGATTTGTCGCGGGCCTCATTCAGAATACGGAAATTGAATTTCAGCCAGCTCAATTCCCGGTTCTCGTAGTATTCGGGTTTATCGAATTGTGTAGGTTCCATAAAATCTCTCCATTCTTGAAATTAACTGAAAAGCCGGAAAGAAGGCCGGTCGGCGCTCCTTTTACCAGCTGCGTTTCTGCTTTAATACGGGGCGGATGCTGTATACCTCCTCAAAGAATGCGATCTTCGTTGAAAAGGAGGTCATCTCTAACGTCATATCCTCGGCGGTATCCACGGTAACGATTAACTCCGAGTCGCGAAGGACAGCTTTGATATCCTTGAATTTCTGACGGTGGCTGCGGTCAAGGGCGTTGGCGAGGCGGAGGATTGCGGTTAATTTGGCAATCAGAAGATAATCCTTCTTCTCAAAGGTGATCCGGTCGGCGATGCTTGCGAAGCTCTCCCAGTCGGCGGTGTTGTATTTGACCGTGTTGGCGATGATTTCGCGTTCCCGGTGGGACAGCCCGATGATCTCGGTTGCCATAATGATGTGGTAGGAGCATTCGGCATTCCGGGACATGCTGATGTATTTGCCGCAGTCATGCAGAATGACTGCGATTCGCAGAAGCAGGCGTTCGCGATTGCCAAGGCCGTGAACCTTTTTCATGCCGTCAAAGATGGCAAGTGCCGCTTTTTCAAGGGCGGAGGTATGGCTCTTTGCGTTCATGTAGCGCTTTGCGGTGCTCTTGGCGGCCGCGATGATATCATTTTCAAAATCATGCGCGATCGGGGCGAGCTTCCGCTGCTCCGCGTATTCGTAGGCGAGACCGTCGGCAAGGTGAATCCCGAGCGTGAACAGGCTCTGCGCGCCGGTATCCTCGACAAATCGTTTGTATACGATGAGAGAAGGAAGGGTAACGGCCGCGATCTCCGGCGGAATATCCAGATTATCGGCGAGCTCAGCGGGGGAAAGGCTGTGAAGCTGGTCGTACAGCTTTAAAAATGCGTCCTTGGTGATGCTTCCGGTTCCGCCGTTCAGCTTGATCATGTAGGTGACGGGGTCGCCGACCGCGATGATATTCTCAATTTTGCGGTCTTTGATGTACATCTGACTGAAATCCCGCAGCTCATTCTCAATCATTTCTTCAATTATGGACTCCTGGTCGGATGCACGATTACCAAGTGCGGAGAGCTTCTCCTGCATACGCAGCGCTCCGAGCATGATACTCTGGGTGGTGATTAATTTGTCCTTGTCGAAAAGGGAGAGCTGGATGTTGCCCTCGCCGACATCGACGATTGCGGTTCCCTTCTGAATAATCTTCTGGAATTCGTTCTCGCCCAGCGCGATGGATTTGTATTCATAGTAGCGCTGTTCCGAGTTGCTTAATATCTCAACGGTCAGACCGGTGCGGACGCGGATCTGTTCCAGTACGATCAAAGAGTTGTCAGCTTCCCGGATCGCGGCGGTCGCGCAGACGCGGAAGCTGTCGGTACGGTATTCCTTCATAATTCGAACGAAATCGTTCAGCACCGTGCAGATGTTATCAATGAATTCGTAACGGATCTTATGAGTGCGGAAGATGTCACGTCCAAGCTCCATGCGGGACTTGATGTGATCTAATTCCTTGATTCCGGTCTTTGCGGACATGGAGAAGATCTTCATCTCAATCGCGTAGGAGCCGATGTGGATAGCTGCAAATATTTTTCCCTGCATAGTGGGTTATGACCTCCTTGTGTGGTTCGCTTTTCAGAGCGCGTTTCATTGGAATGACTCCTGGTGTAGTGCAGGACGGGCGGAGCCCGGAGAAGCAGGGGCTTCTCCGGGTCGCTTCGCTCCATCAGAGAATCGAAAAGAGCCTCTGATCAAGCAGGCCTGTCAGAGTCTCTCTCCGATTCTCTGACTCCGCCCTTTTCGCACATTATATCATATTTGTTTCTGGTTATGTTAGGATTTGGCGAAAAAAATTGTAAAATTTTTTTCGCCATTATAACGACATCGGTATGTCCTGGATTGGTGGATAAAATAACACATTTTTATCCTGTCCGGGATTGCAATCTTACTTCAAAAGCAGTATAGTAAAAGACAGCAGGATTCTTATAGTACAGGCAAATAATGCCGGAAGCCGCTTAACAACAGGGTGCCGGCTGGAATGGAGGATGTTATGTCGAAGATAGAACTGGTAAGAGGCGAGATGGTAAAGGCGATGAAGGCCGGAGACAAGGCAAGAAAGGATGCGCTTTCTGCTCTGCTTTCCGCGCTGAAGAACGCTGCGATTAACAAGAGAGCGGATCTGACCGAGGAGGAAGAGAACGCGGTTGTACAGAAGGAGATCAAGCAGCTGAACGAGACGCTTTCCCTGACTCCGGCGGACAGAACGGATATTATCGAGGAATGCAAAGGAAGAATTGCAGTGCTGTCGGAATTCGCGCCGAAGTTCATGGATGTGGAGGAGATCAAGGCGGTCGTTGCACAGGTGCTTGCAGATCTGGGAATTGAGACTCCTACGGCAAAGGATAAGGGCAGGATTATGAAGGAACTGATGCCGAAGGTAAAGGGAAAGGCCGACGGTAAGGTTGTCAATGAAGTGGTTGCGGCGCTTTTGTAATACGCCATGGTTCTATCCAATCTTTTCACAGCAGCACCGAAGCAGAAGAATAGATGGTATTATTCGGAATATTTGCCCTGTCACCCGCATATATTGTTAGTAACATATCTATGCAGGGAGGACAGGGCATGTCTGATTATAGAAGAATTGTTTCCTACATTTACCGATATGAGAACGGAGAAAAGCGTACAAATGAGGGATATGTCCGGCTGGAGATTCGGAATGGACAGCTGAAAGTCACGATACATATTACATCGCAGGCGGTGCGCGAGGCACAGATTCCGGTATATTTTTATCGGAGGAGGGGAGACAGTATCTCGGGAATCGCTCTGGGAGAGTTCGTGCTGCGCGGCGGAGAGGGCGATTTTAAAGGCCTTGCCGAAGCTGGAAATATTATGGGATCGGGTGCGGCGTTGGAGCATACAGGCGGTATGATTCTGGCATATGTGCCGGACCTGTTCTTTGCAACCGAATGGGACGATCGCCCGGTGACGAAAGAGGATATGCTTGGTGTGATAGGAGGAGGGCAGGAAGCGGGCGAGGAGGCCGTGAACTCGGATGAAGAGAGTGTGAATTCGGACGAAATGGGTGTGCCGGAGCTGGAGCCGGAACGGGCCGCTGCGCCAGAGTATGAGCCGGAACGTTCCTCAGTGTCAATAGGGGAGTCAGAATCGGATCGTTTCCTGTCGGAACAGGAGCTGGAAGCAGAGGAATCGTTCCGGTCGGAACGGGAAGCAGAAGCAGAGGAGAAGATCACAGCAGAACGAGAGCCGGAGTATGAGGAGAAGTTCGCAGCGGAACGAGAGCCGGAAGAGGAGGAGAAGTTCGCAGCGGAACGAGAGCCGGAAGAGGAGGAGAAGTTCGCGGCGGAACAAGAGCCGGAAGAGGAGAAGAAGTTTGTGGCGGAACAAGAGCCGGGGCATGAGGAGAAGCTTACGGCGGAATGGGAATCGGAAGCAGAGGCCCTGACGGACGGAACATGCGGGTGCGCCTCGGTGCAGAAGAAAGAAGCGATAGAATATTATACA